>DATHRP010000657.1:0-19787 GCA_035465195.1 Afifellaceae bacterium
GAGGCGGCGCGCCTGTCGCGGGCCGACGAGTTCATCCCGGACCTTGCCGATTACAAGGGCCGGAAGGGTTTCGACGCCCATGTCGGCGAGCGCGGCGTGAAACTATCCGGCGGCCAGCGCCAGCGGATTGCCATCGCACGCGTTATCCTGAAAGATGCGCCGATCCTGATTCTCGACGAGGCCACCTCGGCGCTCGATTCGGAGGTCGAGGCGGCTATCCAGGACAGTCTGGAACGGCTGATGCATGGCAAGACGGTGATCGCCATCGCGCACCGGTTGTCGACCATCGCCGCGATGGACCGGCTGGTCGTGATGGACCGCGGGCGGATCGTCGAGGAGGGCACCCATGCCGATCTCCTTGAGCTCGGCGGCGTCTATGCCCGGCTCTGGAGCCGCCAGTCCGGCGGCTTCCTCGATCCCGGCGAAGCCGGAGCCCCGGATGCCGGATCTTTGGGCGCCAATTGGAATGCGGCGGAATAAGCCGCGCGGAGCGCATTTTCGCCGGCCGGCTCTTGCCGCGCCGGCAATGCGCCCTTTCTGGTAAACTGGTAACGATGCCCGCCGCGTCGGAGTGACGGGGCGGGCCGGAAAGGTCCTTCGTGACGAGACTGTACGGCTACCTGGAGGCACTGCTCGACCCGCTGACGGCTGCGCCCGTGGTGCGCCCGCCGGACAGGGTCGGCACGTTCTTCAGCCACTTTCTGGCGCCGCACGGCGTACTGTTGGCCGTGACGCTTACGGCAGGTCTGATCGCCGCGCTGGCCGAATTCTCGCTCTACGTCTTCATCGGCGTACTGGTCGACTGGGTGAACCAGACGCCGCCGGAGACGTTCATGGCCGAGCACGGCTGGGCGCTCGCCGGCATGGCGCTGATCGTGCTGTTCGTACGGCCGATCTCGGTGCTGGCCTCGCGCGGGCTGACCAACCTTGCCCTGGTGCCCGGCCTCACGATCCTGGTGCGCTGGCGCGCCCACCGCTACGTGCTGCGGCAGAGCCTGACCTTCTTCCAGAACGATTTCGCCGGCCGCATCGCCCAGAAGGTGACGCAGACCGGGCCGGCGCTGCGCGAGGCGGTGGTCAACGTGATCGACGGCATCTGGTTCCTGGTGATCCAGCTTGCCGCGACGATCATCCTGTTCGTCGCCATCGACTGGCGGCTGATGCTGCCGCTTCTCGGCTGGATCGCCGGCTACGCCACGGTGATCGTACTGATGGTGCCCGGCGTGCGCGGCCGCTCCGCTGCCCTGTCGGAGGCCAATTCCGGCCTGTCGGGCCGCATCGTCGACAGCTACACCAACATCCAGCCGGTGAAGCTGTTCGCCCATGCTGAGTTCGAGGATGCCTTCGCCCGCGAGGCGTTCGTGCGGCACCTCAACGCCTTCCGCGCGCTGATGCGGGCGATCGTGTCGATGACCGTGGCGCTGACGGCGATCAACGGTGTGATGATCCTCGGCACCATGGCGATCGCCATCCTGGTGTGGACCCAGGGCAATATGACGGCCGGCGCGATCGCCATAGCCGGCGGGTTGGTGGTGCGCATCAACCAGATGTCGGGCTGGGTGCTGCGCACGATCACCTCGCTGTTCGAGAATATCGGCACGGTGGAAAACGGAATCGCGACCATCTCGCAACCCAACCTTCTCGTCGACCGCCCGGACGCCAGGCAATTGCGCGTCACCGAGGGCCGCATCGCCTTCGATCATGTCCGCTTCCATTACGGCCAGGAGGGCGGGGTGCTCGACGATTTCGACCTGACCATCGAGCCTGGCGAAAAGATCGGTCTGGTGGGACCGTCGGGCGCCGGCAAGTCGACCGTGGTCAACCTGCTGCTGCGGTTCTACGATCTGGAAGGCGGGCGGATCGTCATCGACGGCCAGGATATCGCAGGCGTCACCCAGAATTCGCTGCGCGCGTGGATCGGCGTGGTCACCCAGGACACGTCGCTGCTGCACCGCTCGGTGCGCGACAATATCCGCTACGGTTCGCCCGATGCCGGCGAGAGCGCGATCATGCGCGCGGCGCGGGCCGCCAAGGCGGACCAGTTCATTCCCGAGCTGGTCGACCCGCATGGCCGGCAGGGTTACGACGCCCATGTCGGCGAGCGCGGCGTGAAGCTTTCCGGCGGCCAGCGCCAGCGCATCGCCATCGCCCGGGTGATGCTCAAGGACGCGCCGATCCTGATCCTCGACGAGGCGACCTCGGCGCTCGATTCGGAGGTCGAGGCGGCGATCCAGGACAATCTGGACCGCCTGATGCAGGGCAAGACCGTGATTGCCATCGCCCACCGGCTGTCGACGATCGCGGCCATGGACCGGCTGGTGGTGATGGACAATGGCCGCATCATCGAGACCGGTACGCACGAGGCGCTGCTGCGCCGCGGCGGGCTCTATGCGCGGCTGTGGAGCCGCCAGTCGGGCGGATTCATCGCCCGCGGTGGCGAGGACCGTCCGCCGGCGGCGATCGCCGAGCCGGCTGCCTGAGGCGGTTTGCCCGCCGGGCGCTTCAAGCCTGTGGATCACAGCCCCCGAAGATTGCGACAATGTGCCTTGCCGGCATCCGTTGACTGGACACGGATTTCCAACAATGACAAAAGCGGATCAATTCGAATGCCGGTTGCTTTGCCGATGGTCTCGGACCATAAGGCGATAACCGGACGAATGGTGTTCGCAGAGCCGGCCCAACGGCTCGTAGGGGATGTGAGAGGGCAAGCCTTGACCGACTCGACTGCTAATCACGCATCCGGCGGGGAACACACCCGTCGCGACTTTCTGTATATCGCAACGGGGGCTTTCGGAGCCGTCGGCGCGGCGGCCGTCGCCTGGCCGTTCATCGACCAGATGAACCCGGACGCCTCGGCCCGGGCGCTGGCTTCGGTGGACGTCGATATCTCGTCCATCGCGGAAGGCCAGTCGATCAAGGTCAAGTGGCGCGGCAAGCCGGTCTTCATCCGCTACCGCACCCAGGAGGAAATGGACGAGGCCAAGTCCGTTCCGCTGGCGGAGCTCAAGGATCCGGACGCGCGCAACGCCAACCTTCCGGCCGACGCTCCGGCGACCGACGAGAACCGCACCGTGGAAGGCCGCGAGCAGTGGATCATCATGGTCGGAGTGTGCACTCATTTCGGCTGCATTCCGCTCGGCCAACAGGGTGATTTCGGCGGCTGGTTCTGCCCGTGCCACGGTTCGCACTACGATACCGCAGGCCGTATCCGCAAAGGCCCCGCGCCGGAGAACCTGGCGATTCCGGAGTTCTCGTTCCTCGACGACAACACAATCCGCATCGGCTAAGCGGGAGGCTCTTCATGTCTGCTGACGGACATTCCACCTATACACCCAACACGGCGTTCGAACGCTGGCTGGATGCGCGCCTGCCGCTGCCGCGGCTGATGTACGATTCCTTCGTGTCCTATCCCGTGCCGCGCAACCTGAACTACACTTACACCTTCGGCGGCATCCTGATGATCATGCTCGTCGCACAGCTGATCACCGGCATCGTGCTCGCCATGCACTATACCGCCCATTCCGACATGGCCTTCGCCTCCGTCGAGCACATCATGCGCGACGTCAATTACGGCTGGCTGCTGCGCTACATGCACGCCGTTGGCGGGTCGATGTTCTTCGTCGCCGTCTACATCCACATCTTCCGCGGCCTCTATTACGGCTCCTACAAGGAGCCGCGCGAGGTGCTGTGGATCCTCGGCGTCATCATCTTCCTGCTGATGATGGCGACGTCGTTCATGGGTTACGTGCTGCCGAGGGGCCAGATGAGCTTCTGGGGCGCCACCGTCATCACCAACCTGTTTTCGGCCATTCCACTGGTCGGCGAGGCGGTCGTGACGTGGCTATGGGGCGGCTATTCGGTCGACAATCCGACCCTCAACCGCTTTTACTCGCTGCACTACCTGCTGCCGTTCATGATTTTCGGCGTGGTGATCCTGCATGTCTGGGCGCTGCACGTCACCGGCCAGACCAACCCGACCGGCGTCAGCGTGAAATCGAAGCAGGACACGGTGCCGTTCACGCCCTACGCGACGGTGAAGGATACCTTCGCCCTCATCCTGTTCCTGATCGTGTTCGCCTATTTCGTGTTCTACCATCCGAACTATCTCGGTCATCCGGACAATTACACCCAGGCCGATCCACTTAAGACGCCGCCGCATATCGTGCCTGAATGGTATTTCCTGCCGTACTACGCGATCCTGCGCGCCGTTCCCTCCAAGCTCGGCGGCGTGATCGCCATGTTCGGCTCCATCGCCGTCCTGTTCATCCTGCCGTGGCTCGACACGTCCAAGGTGCGGTCGGCGGTCTACCGGCCGCTCTACAAGCAGTTCTTCTGGGTGCTGGTCATCGTCTGTATCCTGCTCGGCTGGCTCGGCTCGAAGCCGCCGGAAGGCGGCTACGTCATCGCCGCGCGGATCTGCACGGCGTACTACTTCTTCCATTTCCTGGTCCTGCTGCCGCTGCTCGGCTGGTTCGAGACCCCGACGCCGCGCCCGGCCTCGATCACCGAGGCGGTGCTCGGCAAGGCGGAGAAGGGCGGCTCGGTGACGCAGCCGGCCGGCGCCGCGGCCTCTCCGGAAACTAAGGCTTGAGCCGCGAACGACAGATACAAGGCAATCCGAGATGAACGCAAAGATCAAATCGCTCGCCGCCACCCTGGCTCTCATGTTGTTCGCCGGCGCGGCATCGGCCGCCGAAGACGGCGCGACGCCGCATTATCCGCAGAAGAAACCGATCCATTACGAATGGACATTTTCCGGCCCGTTCGGCCACTTCGACAAGGCGCAGCTGCAGCGCGGCTTTCAGGTCTATCGCGAAGTCTGTTCGAGCTGCCATTCGCTGAACCTGGTGTCGTTCCGCAATCTCGCCGAGCACGGTGGACCGGGTTTCTCCGAGGATCTGGTCAGGGCGCTGGCGGCGGAGTACCAAGTCACCGACGGGCCGAACGACGAAGGCGACATGTTCGAGCGGCCGGGTATCCCCTCCGACCGCTTCCCGGCGCCTTTCGCGAATGAAGAAGCCGCGAAAGCCTCCAACAACGGTGCGGCCCCGCCGGATTTCTCGCTGATCGCCAAGGCGCGCGCGCCTGAGCGCGGCTTCCCCTGGTTCGTGTTCGATATCTTCACCCAATACCAGGAAGCCGGTCCGGACTATATCGTCTCGCTGTTGACGGGCTATTCCGGCACCGATCCGAACGAAAGCGGGACTTACGACAATCCCTATTTCGTCAGCGGGCCAGCGCTCGCGATGGCGCCGCCGCTTTCGGACGGTCTGGTCGACTATGCCCAGGAAGACGTGCCGGAAACAGTCGAACAGTACGCCAAGGACTTAGCGGCTTTCACGATGTGGGCTGCCGAGCCACACCTTGAACAGCGGAAAGCGATGGGCTTTTCGGTGATGCTTTTCCTGATCGTCTTCGCCGGCCTGGTCTATTTCACCAAGAAGAAAATCTGGTCCGACGTCGAACACTGACGCGATTGCCGTGGCCGCATTGGCGGCCGCGGCCACTGGGCCGTGATCCTTTCGCACCGACACCGTTTCATCTTCGTGCGAACCCGCAAGACGGCGAGTTCCAGCACGGAGATCGCGCTGTCGTCGGTGACCGGACCGGATGACGTACTGACGCCGATCATGGAAGAGCATCTGCGGCCAGAGCACGGTGCGAAGAACTTCGTCGTGCCGTGGTCGAAGCGCACGCCCTACGGCCGGTTTCGGACCGCATTCGGTTCGCGGAAGGCGAAGTATCTCGGCTATCACAATCACATCACGGCCGCGGAAATCCGGGCGCTGGCCGGCCAAGCGGTCTGGGACGGCTATTTCAAGTTCGCCGTGGAGCGCAATCCCTGGGACCGGCAGGTTTCCCACTATCACTGGGAACTGCGCAAGAAGGCCGAGCCGCCATCATTCGAGACCTTCCTGCGCACGCCTTCCCTGAAGCCGCAGATGAGCAACTGGGAAATCTACACGATCGATGACCGCATCGCCGTCGATCGGGTCATCGCCTTCGACAGGCTGGAGGCGGGGCTGGCCGAGATCGCGGACGAACTCGGCATAGGGCCGCTGCCGGCGCTTGGCCGCGCCAAGAGCGGCACGCGGCAGAAACGCGACTACCGGGACTATTACACCGATGAAACACGCGCGCTCGTGGGCCGCTGGTACAAGCGTGAAATCGATGCGTTCGGCTTTACGTTCTAGACAACGCGCGTAAAAGATAGGGTGATCTGGAGCGGGGAATGCGATGAATACGGTTTCCGGCACGCTGGCCGACTCGATCAGGAGCATCCCGGACTATCCGAAGCCCGGCATTATTTTTCGCGACATCACCACGCTGCTCGGCGATGCGCGCGCCTTCCGGCGAGCGGTGGACGAACTGGTCCAGCCCTGGGCGGGCTCCAAGATCGACAAGGTGGCGGGCATAGAGGCGCGTGGCTTCATCCTCGGCGGGGCGGTCGCGCACCAGCTCTCGGCCGGTTTCGTGCCGATCCGAAAGAAGGGAAAGCTGCCGCGGGAAACGGCATCCATCGCATACAGCCTCGAATACGGCATCGACGAGATGGAGATGCACAAGGATGCCATCAGTGCCGGCGAGGAGTTGATCCTGGTCGACGACCTGATCGCCACCGGTGGCACGGCCGAAGCGGCCGTGCGGCTGATGCAGGATCTGGGGGCGCATGTCGTCGCCGCGGTGTTCGTCATCGACCTGCCCGACCTGAAGGGGCGGGACAAGATCGAGGCGCTCAACGTGCCCGTGCGGACGCTGGTGAGCTTCGAAGGGCACTGAGCTGTCCGGTCAGACGCCTTCGGGAAGCGCCGTCCAGTAGGCCCGGTCTTTCTCGGACAACAGGGTCTCCATGCGGTCGGTGATCGCGGCCAGCTTGTGATCGATATCGTCGAGATATCGCGTCCAGTCCTCATACTTGGAGACCGGCTCCCTGCCGTCCGATATGCCGCGCAGGCCGATCAGCGGTACCCAGAAGCGGTGGGCGGCGCGCATGATCGCGAAGGTCTCCATGTCGACCATGTCGCTGCCGATGGCACCGTAGGCGTCGCCCGTCACGATATTGGCCCCGGTGCTGAGGGAGGCCGAGGCGATGCCGTCGAGTTGCTGGCTGATCGTCAGCGTGGCGGGGAGCTCGAGAAACGGCGTGCGGCCCTTCTCGAAGCCGAGCGGCGAGGCGTCCATGTCGCGATAGGAGACCGAGCGCGCCTGGTAGACTTCGCCCTGTTCGAGGACGTTGGAGCCGGCCGAGCCGAGCGAGACCAGCAAATCGACGGGCTTGTCGGCTGCTGTCAGTTCGGCAAGGCGGTGCGCCGTCACAGAGGCAGCCTCGACCGGACCGACGCCGGTGACCAGCGGATCGATGCGCTTCTTGAGTTCGGCGCCATATTCCTGCTCTGTCGCCATGACGAAGAGCACCGTGAGTGACCCGCCGGCGCAGTCGAGGCGGACAGGCGCGCCGGCGCTCATCGTGCCTTGGCGGCTTGCGGCCGTCGCTTGACGAAGGCATGACCGATGAAGGAAAACACGAGCTCGTCGTTCTCGTCGCGGCCTTCGTTCAGGATTGTCATAATACCCCATTGCGGCTTCGACCGGCTTTCCCGCAGTGCCGTCACGGTGGTCGAATAGGTGATCGTCTGGCCGGCATAGACCGGCTTGATCCATTTCATGTCATCGAAGCCCGGCGATGGGCCTAGTTTCGACTGTTCGCTGTCCGGCGTGTTCCGGTCGGCATTGCGGGCGCGATGGTCTACCAACAGCCGCATCCAGACCGAGGCGGTCTGCCAGCCGGACGCGCACAGCCCACCGAAACTGCTTGCGCGGGCGGCCTCCTCGTCGAGGTGGAATGGCTGGGGGTCGAACGCGCGGGCGAAGCGTTTGATGTTTTCGGTCGTGAAGGTGTAGCTGCCGATTTCCGTGCGCTGGCCGACCTTCAGGTCCTCGAAATAGCTCATGGTCCCGGATCCTCCCGGCAGCCGAACATGATCGGATTGACCATCTCCAATACGGTAGCGCCCTTGGCGTTTTCGACGCGGTGGCGGAATCGGACGATGCCCATCCCGGGCCGGCTGTTCGAAGCCCGTGTATCGAGAACTTCCGAGACGCCGGTCAGCCTGTCGCCGGCACGCACGGGATGCAGCCATCTGGCCTGCTCGATCCCGGGCGACCCCATGGACGAGGATTCGCTGAGCCAGCCGTCGCACATCATCCGCATGAAGATCGCACAGGTATGCCAGCCCGACGCCGCCAGCCCGCCGAGCAGGGATTGCGAGCCGGCCGTCTCGTCGAGATGGAACGGCTGCGGATCGAACTCGGCCGAAAAGGCGATCAGTTCGTCGCGGCTGATCGTGTGGGGCGCGAGCGTCAGCTTCTGCCCGACGGCGAAATCCTCGAAATATCGCATCACGCCTATCTAGAAGCGGTCGCCCCACGTGTCGAGATGCTCAGGCGTTGAATTTGAAAAGCAGGATGTCGCCGTCCCTGACAATGTAGTCCTTGCCCTCGTCGCGTGCCTTGCCGGCCTCCTTGGCCGCGGTCTCGCCGCCAAGGGAAACATAGTCTTCGTACTGGATCGTCTGGGCGCGGATGAAGCCGCGCTCGAAATCGGTATGGATGACGCCAGCGGCCTGCGGCGCCCGGGCGCCGCGGCGCACGGTCCAGGCCCTGGCTTCCTTCGGCCCGGCCGTGAAGAACGTGATCAGATCGAGCAGTTCGTATCCCGCCCGGATCAGCCGGTCGAGACCCGGCTCTTCGAGCCCGATGGCTTCGATATACTCCGCCTGCTCGTCGTCGGACAATAGCGCAATCTCCGCCTCGATGGCCGCGGAAATGACGACGAAGCCGGCGTCCTCGGCCTTTGCCCGCTCGGCGACCTGCGCGCTCTGGGCGTTGCCGGTGGCAGCGTCTGCTTCGTCGACATTGCAGACGTAGAGCATGGGCTTGCTGGTCAGCAGGTTCAGCCCCTTCAATATGCGCTGACCCTCGGGATCCAGCTCCGACACAAGCCTGCGCGCCGGCTTTCCGTCCTGCAGCAGCTCCAGTGCACGTTCCATGACCGGCAGAACGGCCAGCGCCTCCTTGTCCTTGACGGTCGCCTTCTTGCGCATCGGTTCGATGCGCCGCTCGAGGCTTTCCAGGTCGGCGATCAGCAGTTCAGTCTCGACAGTCTCGGCGTCGGCGACCGGATCGATGCGACCTTCGACATGGGTGACGTCGCCATCCTCGAAACAGCGCAGCACGTGGGCGATCGCGTCGACTTCGCGAATGTTGGCGAGGAACTGGTTGCCGAGCCCTTCGCCCTTCGATGCGCCGCGGACGAGGCCGGCAATGTCGACGAAGGTGAGGCGGGTCGGGATGATCTGGGCCGATTTGGCGATCTCCGCGATCTTCGCGAGCCGCGGGTCCGGCACGGCCACCTCGCCGGTGTTCGGCTCGATGGTGCAGAACGGATAATTCGCCGCCTGTGCCGCGGCCGTCCTGGTCAGCGCGTTGAACAGGGTGGATTTGCCGACATTCGGCAATCCGACGATGCCGCATTTGAAGCCCATGACAGGTTCCTAGTTCTTCTTGCCGCCGAACAGCCGCCTGAGCCCGTCGGCCAGCGGGCCACGCTTGGGAACTTCTCCTGGCCGTCCCTTGCCGGCCGGGCCGGCCGGCTTGCTTTCCGCCTTTTCCGGAGGCTCCGGGTCGTCTGCGGCTTTTTCCGGCTGGGTGGCGAGGTGCACCTTGTTCATGAAGGTGGAATCCTCGCCGCGTGCGAGCAGCACCGCATTGTCGGCGATCGCGGTCAGCAGCGGCCGCAGCCAGTCCTGGTCCGCCTTGGCGAAGTCATGCAGCACATGGCCGTTGACCAATTCCTTGCGGCCGGGATGACCGATGCCGACGCGGACCTTTCGGTAGTCCTTGCCGATCTTGTTGCCGAGATGGGCGTCGATCGACTTCAGGCCGTTATGGCCGCCATGGCCGCCGCCGATCTTCAGCCGGATCTTGCCCGGAGGCAGGTCGAGTTCGTCGTAGATGACGACAATGTCGCTGGCGGGGAGCTTGTAGAACGTTGCCGCCTCGCGGACGGAGCGACCGGATTCGTTCATGTATGTCGCCGGCTTCAGGACGATGACCTTTTCGCCGTCGAGCGTGCCTTCCGAGACCTCACCCTGGAAACGGGCCCGCCACGCGGGGAAGCGATGGCGGCGGTGTATCTCATCCGCCGCCATGAACCCGACATTATGGCGATTGCCGGCATATCTGCGCCCCGGATTGCCGAGGCCGACGATTAGCAACATGGCTCGGCCAACCTCGCATTTTCGGCGGTCCGGTTATTCTTCGGACGACTCCTCGCCGCCTTCTCCGCCTTCGGCCTCTTCGCCCTCGGCTGCTTCGCCCTCGACGCCTTCGACTTCCTCTTCTTCCTCCTCGCCGGCTTCCTCTTCCGCCGTCAGGACGGCCGGAGCAGCGACGGTGGCAATGGTGAAGTCGCGATCGGTAATCGTCGGCGTCACACCTTCCGGCAGTTCGATATCGGAAATGTGGATGCCGTCACCGATATCGAGCCCGGCCAAGTCGGCGATCAGGGCTTCCGGAATGGAATCCACCGGCACCTCGAGTTCGACCGTGTGGCGCACGATGTTGAGAACGCCGCCGCGCCGGATGCCCGGGGAGTCTTCATCGTTGATGAAGTGCACGGGTATGTCGAGGGTTAGCTTCGCCCCCTTGGATACACGCAGGAAATCCACGTGTATGGGGAAGTCGCGGACCGGATCCAGCTGGAAATCCTTGGGGATGACGCGGATCTTGTCGCCCTTGACATCGATCGTCGCCACGGTGGTCAGAAAGCCGCCGCCGCGGATTTTCATGTCGACTTCCTTGTAGGGGAGGGAAATCGAGACCGGCGGCTTCTTGTCGCCATAGATTACGGCTGGAACCCGTCCGGAACGACGGATTGCGCGTGCGGCCCCCTTGCCGGCATTCTCGCGCTCTTCAGCCTTGAGCTCATAGGTTTCGCTCATGGGTTTCTCCTGAAGGTGGAAAATGAAAATGGCCGCCAAGGCGGCCGCCATTGCGTGCCGCCTCCAAGGGTGTCTGGCACGCGAGCGCGCTTATAGTCCTGATTGAGGGGAAATGCAATTGCCCAATAAACCGGTCAGTCGAACAGGCTGGAAACCGATTTTTCAAGCGCCGTGCGGGAAATCGCCTCGCCGAGCAGGGGGGCGATGGAGATGGTGCGGATATTGTGGGCCGCCCGGACGGCGGCGGTCGGCTCGATGGAATCGGTGATGACCAGCTCCTTGAGCTTCGATGAGGTGATGCGGGCGACGGCGCCGCCCGAAAGCACCCCGTGGGTGATGTAGGCGGCGACCGACTTGGCGCCCATGTCGAGCAGCACCTCGGCGGCGTTGCACAGAGTGCCGCCGGAATCGATGATGTCGTCGACCAGGATGCAGTCCATCCCCTCGACATTGCCGATGACGTTCATCACCTCGGATTCGCCGGGCCGTTCGCGCCGCTTGTCGACGATGGCCAGCTGGGCGTCGATCCGCTTGGCGATGGCGCGGGCGCGCATCACGCCGCCGACATCGGGCGACACCACGATCAGGTTGTCGCTGGTGTAGCGCTCCTTGATATCCCGGGTCATCACCGGCGCGCCGTAGAGGTTGTCGGTCGGGATGTCGAAGAAACCCTGGATCTGGCCGGCATGGAGATCGAGCGTCAAAACCCTGTCGGCGCCGGCCTCGGTGATCAGGTTGGCCACCAGCTTGGCGGAGATCGGCGTGCGGGCCGACGGTTTGCGGTCTTGCCGGGCGTAGCCGAAATAGGGCAGCACGGCGGTGATCCTGCGGGCCGATGCGCGGCGTAGCGCGTCGATGATGATCAACAGCTCCATCAGGTGGTCGTTGGCCGGGAAGCTTGTCGACTGGAAGGCGAAGACGTCCTCGCCGCGGACATTTTCCTGGATCTCGACGAAGATCTCCTGGTCGGCGAACCGCCGGACGGCGCATTGGGCCAGTGATATGTCGAGATAGTCGGCAGTCGCCTGCGCGAGGGTCTGGTTGGAATTACCAGCAACAATCTTCATGTGTCGGATCCCCGCGGCTCGCTGTCGGACGGCCGCCTGCCCATCGGATATCCTGAATTTGGAGGCCTTTTAGCAACGCGCCCGTCGCCGCACAACCAGCCATGCGCATTCTGTGCGGACTATCAACATGCCAGAATCGCGGTATTCCAGGCTTCGGTCAGGGTTCCCGGGCGGCGATCCAGACCGCAAGCTGATCGAGCGTCGAGCCGGCAATGGCGTCGAGACTGTCCTGGCTGAGCGCCGCCCAGGGATCGCCGGCGCTCGCCGGGTCGGTGGTCTGGCCTGTGATGCGGTGCAGGCGCTTCAGGTCCGGGCTCAGGACATCCCAGACATAGAGCGCGGTCGTGCCGTCTTCTCCGGGTACGACCGACATGAAACCCTTCACGACATAGGCGGACCGGTTACGGCGGTAGGGCGCCAGGGATATGCCGCGCTCAGCCGAGGCATTCGCGAACGAGGTCGCCAGTCGGTCGGCGACCGGCGCGGGAGGTCCGGAAAGGGGCGCAAAGGCGATGGCCTGGGGCGAAGCCTGTCCCGGCGCCGAATGGTCGGAGGTGACCGACGGAATGGTCGTGGCGCAGCCGCCGGGCGCAAGGAGCGATACTGTGAGCATCGCCGTCGGGGCGAACCGACGCAAACGCCTTGCCCCCGACACGGTGCGCTACCGGGCCAGCAGGTCGACGCCGTGGCGCGACAGCGGCTCGGGCGCGCCTTCGCCTGTAAGGTAGGTGCGGCCGAGGGTCATCGCGGTGCCGGATTCGGAGTCCATAAGGATCATGTGGGCGAACAGCACCATGTCGGCGACGATCGGCTCCGGATTGTCGCGGTAGAACATCGGCATGTCCATCCACGACGGCGCATAGCGGGTGCCGAGCGAATAGCCGCACGCGTTCAGCCTGTGCCGTCCGAGGCCGAGACCGTCGAGCGCGGTGGCATGCGCGGCATAGACGTCGCCGAACGTCCGGCCCGCTGTCATTGCCGCCTCGCTGGCCTCGAGAGCCCGAACAGCCGCGTCGTGCATGGCGATATGCTGTTCCGACGGCTTGCCGATCACGACCGTGCGCATCAGCGCGACATGGTACATCCGGTAGACCCCGGCGAATTCCAGGGTGATCTGGTCGCTCGCCTCCAGCTTGCGCCGGCCACTCTTCGACCGGCAGAGCAGGGCATCGCGGCCCGAGCCGATGATGAAAGGGTTGCCGGGATAGTCGCCGCCGCCGGCGAAGACCGCGCCCTGCATGGCGGCCAGGATCTCGCCTTCGTCGGCGCCATCGCCTATCAGTTCGAGGCCCGCGTCGAGGGCCTCGTCGGCCAGTTCGCCGGCGCGCCGCACATAGGCGATTTCCGCTTCGCTCTTCACCGTCCGCAGGCGCGGTACGATGTCGGACGCGTCTTCAAGGTTGCCGAAGGTCTTGAGGGCCTCGTCGATCGCCCGGCCGTTAGCGGCCGTCAGCCCCTGGGTGGCATATTCGATGCCCAGCCTGCAGCCGAGAAGGTCGAGATCGTCGAGCATCTCCCTGAGCTGGTGTGCCGGCTGGGCGCCGGCGCTGTCGATCCAGATCCGGATATCGTCGATGATCGATGTATGGCGTGCCTGCCGCAGGTCGGCGGAGCGGGTGAGCAGCGTCAGGGCGCCATCGCTCTTCAGCACCAGGCACTGGAAGAAGCAGAAGCCGAACGTGTCGTAGCCGCTCAGCCAGTAATGGCTCTCCGGCGCGAACATCAGCAGCGCGTCGAGCTTGCGCTCCGCCATCTCGGCCAGGACGCGGTCCTTTCGGGCGGCAAATTCCGCGTCGGTGAAGTGGACGGCCATGGCTCAGCCTCCGTCGATCACGATGGCCGAGAGCATCCGGCCATAGTCCGGCTCGCCGCGATGAGTGGTGCGGCGGTACGAGAAAAAGCGCTCTTCGTTGGAATAGGTGCATTGACCGAGATCGACCGCCTCGCCGACGCCGGCGCGCCGCAGGCGCTCCACGATATAACCGGGCAGGTCGAAATAGGCGTGGCCCGCTCGCTCCGACGGGTGGAAGAAGCGGGCGTTATCGGCCGAAGCCTGCTCGAAGCGATCCACGAATTCGGGACCGACTTCATAGGCGCGGGCGGAGATGGTCGGGCCGAGAACGGCGACGATCTTCTCCCGCTTCGCGCCGAGACCGGTCATCGCCTGGATCGTTGTGTCGAGGATGCCGGTCAGCGCGCCCTTCCAGCCGGCATGGGCGGCGGCGACGCTCTGCGCATCCGGGTCGGCGAAAAGCACCGGTCCGCAATCGGCCGTGCCGACACCCATGGCGACGCCCGGCCGGTCGGTGACGACCGCGTCGGCCTTCGGCCCGGCGCCCTGCGGCCAGGCCTCGCTCACCACGACGGCGTCGGCGCTGTGCACCTGGTAGGGCGTGGCCAGATCGTCGAGGGAGAGGCCGAGTGCGGCACAGGCCCGGCTCCTGTTCGCGGATACGGCTTCTGCTTTGTCATCGGAGCCGCGGCCGGTGTTCAGGCTCGCATAGATGCCGGACGACACGCCGCCGCGGCGCGTGAAATAGCCGTGGCTGATGCCGTCCATCGCCGACAATGCCGGCGCTTCGATCCGTTCGGCCTGATCTGCCTTCTGGTCCATGCCTGATGCCTCGGTTGGACGGGGAGGGTTACCGCAGACCGGCGCCGAGTCAATCGGCGGGGAACGGAAGCGGACGGATATCGACGCCCGTGACCGCCAGTACCTTGAACAGGCGGCCCATCTGATCGGGTCCGGCGAGGCGTTCCACGGCATCGCGGATCGACTGCTGTGTCGCCTCGTCCTTGCCGCTGCCGAGCCGGCCGGCGCGCTCCAGCAGTCCGAGGCCCAGCAAAAAATCGCCCTGGGTGATCGGGCCATGGCAATGGGTGCCGGTGCCGCCGCAGACCGCTTTCAGGGCTGCGAAATCGACATGGCCCGTCAGATCGGCATCGCCGGGGTCGGCGAGGGGATCGGCGTACCGGTGGCCGCGCACCGCCTGCAGTGTCTCGCCGATTGCAGGCCCGGTATGGCCATAATCGATGATCAGCGCCGCGCCGCCGTGCTCGCCGAGCCGGGCCGCGAGGCCGGCCATGACGGCGGTCGAGGCGGGGCTGATCTCGACGATCGCGTTCTCGACCGGCTTCAGGTCGGTCCGGAGCGTGCCGGGGCCGGGCACGAAGGCCAGGCGGCCATCGGTATCGAGCCCGATCCGGCGTTCCTGCCAGCGGCCGCCGTGGGCGACATATTGCCGGACCGGCAATGCGTCGAAGAACTCGTTGGCAACGACCAGAAGCGGACCCTCCGGGATGCCGGCGATGCTGTCGTGCCAATGGATCGTCGGCTGCACGTCCTTCAGGGTTTCCCGCTGGCGTGTGCGCAAAGCGGGGCTGATCTCGACGAGGTGGACGTCCAGCGCGGCGAGGAATTCGCGGTCGACGGCGGCAACGCGCAGGATATCCTTCATCAGGGTGCCGCGGCCGGGCCCCAATTCGACGAGGTTGACCGGGGACAGTCGGCCTATCTGGTGCCAGGCATCGGCGAGCCAGGCGCCGACCAGCTCGCCGAAAAGCTGGCTCACCTCGGGCGCGGTGATGAAATCGCCGCCCCGGCCGAACGGATCCTGCTTCATATAATAGCCGTGCTCCGGATCGCCGAGGCAGAGCGCCATGTAGTCGGCGACACTGATCGGACCGTTCGCCTCGATCATCCGGCGCAGCCTGTCGAGCAGCGTGGAAATGTCAGCCTCCGGTGCCTTCGCCGGCAGCCGCGCGCCGGCCGCGAGCGAGCGCATAGCCGATCGCCCCGAGCCCGACCGCCACCATCGGCAGCGACAGGACCATGCCCATGGTGACGAAACCGCCGCCTATGTAACCAAGGTGTGCGTCCGGTTCGCGGAAGAATTCGACGATGATGCGGGCAATACCGTAGCCGGCGACGAATGCGCCGCCGGTGAGGCCCGGATATCTGAGGCTGCCGAAGGCATGGGTCAGGATGCGCAGGATGACGAATAGCGCGATGCCCTCGAGCGCCGCCTCGTAGAGCTGGCTCGGATGGCGCGGCAGAGGGCCAGCGTCAGGAAACACCATGGCCCAGGGGACAGTGGTGGGCCGGCCAAAGAGTTCCGCGTTGATGAAATTGGCGATGCGGCCGAAGAAAAGCCCGAACGGCACGGAGGCGGCGGCGACGTCGAGCAGCGACAGGACCGGGATGTTGCGGCTCCTGGCGAACAGCAGCATGGCGAGGATGGTGCCGAGAAGGCCGCCGTGGAACGACATGCCGCCTTCCCACACCTTGAAGGCGGCGAGCGGGTCGGAGAGATATTCGGCGGGCTTATAGAACAGCACGTAGCCGAGCCTGCCGCCCAGTATGATCCCGAGCGTGGCCCAGACCAGCAGGTCGTCGAAATCGATCGGCGTCATCGGCGCCGGCGCGCCATTCGGGCTGCTCCTGTCCCACAGCCTGTCGTTCGCGATCAGCCGCCGTCCGTAGCGCCAGCCGAGAAGGATGCCGGCGAGATAGGCCAGCCCGTACCAGCGGATCGCAATCGGCCCGAGCGATAGGGCGACGGGATCGATCTGCGGGAACGTCAGGACGAGATATTCCATGGCAGAGCAAGACCATGGCCGGCGGATGCGGTCAAGAATGGTGGCGGCGGCTGTTCCATTTTTCCGGTAAAGCTGATTTATCCGGGGCAGGATGGCCGTTGGCAGGCACGAGCGGACAGGACGAATAGCGTGATCGATTTCTACTACGCGCCGACACCGAACGGCTGGAAGGTCGCCATCATGCTGGAGGAGGGCGGCTTCGATTACGAGACCCGCCTTCTCAGACTGTCGGAGGGCGATCAGTTCGCCCCGGAGTTTCTCGCCATCAGCCCGAACGCCAAGATGCCGGCGATCGTCGACCACGACGTGGCGGGCGATCCGGTCAGCGTGTTCGAGTCCGGGGCAATCCTGCTCTACCTGTCCGACAAGATCGGCCGCTTCGCGCCGACCGACCCGCTCGGCCGCAAGGAACTGATGGAGTGGCTGTTCTGGCAAGTCGGCAACCAGGGGCCTATGGCCGGGCAGCTCAGTCATTTCCACAACTACGCGCCGGATGGCCAGGAGTACGGCCTGAAGCGGTATCGCGGCGAATATGAGCGCAACCTCGCCGTGCTGGAGAACAGGCTCGACGGGCGGGACTATATTCTGGGCGATTATTCGATCGCCGACATGATCGCCTTCCCCTGGGCGTTCATCGCGAAACCGCTCGGTGTTCCGCTCGATCCGTTTCCCAACGTCGCGGCATGGCGCGGGCGGATCAAGGAGCGCCCGGCCGTCCAAAAGGCCATCGACCTCTACAAGGACCGGCAGAACCGCGGTCAGCATACCGCGTCGAACAATGACGTTCTGTTCAATCAGACCGCGGATCATCTGAGGCGCGGCGGTTCGTGAGCGGTCCCGGCACCGCTTGTGAGGCCGGGGATCGAGCTTATATTGAAGGAAAGTCGCCGGCCCGGCCGGGACGATCCAGATGAAGGCAGGAGCCATGACACAGACTTCCAACCGGCTGATGGACGAGTTCGCCAAGCTGATGAGCGATGCCGCCGGACTGGCCAAGGGCGCCAAACGCGAGGCGGAGACCGTTTTCCGCCACCAGTTCGAGCGGTTTTCCGGCGAGATGAACCTGGTACAGCGCGAGGAGCTGGATGCCGTCAGCGAGATGGCGGCACAGGCCCGGCGCGAGAACGAGGACCTTAAAGCCAGGGTCGCCGACCTCGAGGCGAAGCTCGCTAAGCTGGAAGGCAAACCCCGCAAGGCGCCCGCCAAGGCCAAGCGCCCGACGAAGAAATCCGGCTGACCGGCAACGGCTTTCATTTCGGTATCGGTGGATAAGCCGACGGATTTTTCCCGACGGCTTTTGCAGGCTGCGCTCTCACCTATAGTTGGTCGTTACAGAGATTCGGTTGTCATAAAGATGTTGCCGATTGCGGCAAGCTTCTGGTCGCCAGTAGTGTCTAAGGACTGATTCGTTTGCGTCCAGCGTGTTGCCGAAAGACCAAAATAAAGTGGTGAGAGGACATGAGCCTCATCGACATGGAAGCCGCAAGCGCCGTCAATCCGGTCGACCTGGTCGAGAAGATTGCAGCTGCAAACGACTGGTCGTTCGACCGGTCCGGTGAAGACGAGATCAGCATTTCGGTCAGTGGTGCCTGGTGCGAATACAGCATCTCGCTGTCCTGGATGGAGGGGATGGAGGCGCTACATCTCGCCTGCGCCTTCGATTTCAAGATCGCGGATCTGCACAAACCGCGCGTCATGAAGCTTCTGGCCTGCATCAACGAGCAGATGTGGGTCGGGCATTTCGACATCTGGCAGTTGGAAGGCGTGGTGATGTACCGCCACGCCCTGCTCCTGACCGACGGCGCGGAAGCCGGACTCGGCCAGCTGGAGGGCATGCTCGGCACGGCGGTCGATTCCTGCGAGCGCTACTATCAGACTTTCCAGTACGTGCTGTGGGGCGGCAAAACGCCGGAGGAAGCGATTGCCGCGGTTCTCTTCGAGACCGTCGGCGAGGCCTGAGGCGTCAGCTTCCCGATTCCCTGTCAGGCGTTTCGCGAATTTGCCCTGCAGCCGTTTGTCCGTCTGTCCTATGGTGCGACAGGTCGGGTTTCACGAAGATCGACAGGAAGAATTGCGCGGCCGGATCTTCAGCAAGGCCGGCAGACGCTTGTAACTGACGGGACAGGGACTTTTCGGGAGAGGGCGATGACGGAAAAACGTGCGGCGACGATCGGGTTCGATGATTTCCTCAAGGTCGATATCCGTGTCGGTCGCATAGTCGAGGCTGAGCCTTTCCCTGAGGCCCGAAAACCGGCGATCAAGATGCGGATCGATTTCGGCCCCGAGATCGGCGTGCTGAAGAGTTCGGCGCAGATCACGAAGCATTATCGGCCGGAGGACCTGCCCGGCAAGCTGGTCATGGCCATCGTCAATTTTCCGCCGAGGCAGATCGGGCCGATCATGTCGGAGGTTCTGACCCTGGGCGTGCCGGACGAGGAGGGGGAGGTGGTCCTGTTGACCCCGGACCTGGACGTCCCGGTCGGCGGGCGGCTCTTCTGAGGCCGTTCACTCCGCCTGTCTTCCCCTATTGACCGGCGTCAAAGCGTCTACCGCTCCTGCGTGGTCGATTCCGGGCAGTCCGGTCCGGCGAGCCGGATGTGCAGCGATGGAAGGGATAGGCCGGCATGGAGGGGTGGCATGGCGCGTTCGCTTCGGCGATCGACAAACTGGACGGCAATCCGCAGCAGAATACCTCGACGCTCTATGTGCACGGTACGCTGAAGGTCCTGCTCTATGCGCCTGTCGGTGAGGATCACCAGATCCCGCATGACCGCGATGAACTCTACGTCGTCGCAAGGGGCTCCGGGCTGTTCAAGCTCGGCGACAGCATCTTCCCGTTCAAGCCGGGCGACGCGATCTTCGTGCCTGCCGGGGTCGAGCACCGGTTCCAGGAGTTCACCGACGATCTGGCAAGCTGGGTGATGTTCTACGGCCCGGTCGGCGGCGAGGCCGCCTGACGGCCGCACTTCGGCGGCCGGATCAGGCCGGGATGGTCAGGAGCACGCGCAATCCGCCGGCCGGGCTCTCGTCCAGCGTGATATGGCCGCCGTGGCTGTTGGCGATATCGCGGGCGATGGCGAGGCCAAGCCCGGTGCCGCCGTCGTCGATGTTGCGGGCC
>DATHRP010000658.1:0-1677 GCA_035465195.1 Afifellaceae bacterium
GTCAACGTCCGGCACACGGTCGACGGCCCGGTATTTGTCTTTCAGCAGCAGCGATACGGGAACCCACGGATAGGCGTTGCGGGCAACGGCCTCGATGCTGTCGTAGGGCGTAATCAGGACCAGCCGGGCGACAGGCCGTTCGGCGGCGAGCCAGACGGCGATGCCACTGCCGAGGCTCCGGCCAACAACCGAAACCTGCTCGTGGCGGTCACGGACATAGTCAAACACATAAGCCGCATCCCGGTAGTTGGCGGCCTCGTCCGGTGATCCGGTACTGCCGCCGTAGCCGCGGTAGTTGACGAGATAATGGGTGGCATCCGGCATCTCCCGGGTAAACGATGGAATGTTGAACCCGACATCTTCGGCATTGCCGCCGAAATAGATAACGGCCGCCTCGCCATTGCCCGCTTTCCAAACCTTCAGTGTTTCTCCGTCATGGGGCAGGCGGAGTGCGTCCGCATCGGCGCGCGTACTTTCAGGCGTCGGGTAATACAATAGCGCATCCTGGCCGATGTACAGCCACGAACATGACGCCGTATAGGCCAGTACCGCGACAACCGCCAGCCGTATCAGCGTGGTCATCGGATGTCAGTCCGCACCGGCATTGCGCGCGGCGAGCGCATCCTGGATACGAGTGGCCAGCGCCTGCGCCTCACGCGCCACGCGTTCCGTATCGATCGTAAGTATCTCCCGGTCGCGCATCAACAACTTGCCGTCGACGACGACCGAAACGACGTCCTGCTCATCGGCGACATAGACGAGGTGCGACATGACGTCGTAGGTTGGCACGAAATGCACGTCATCGAACGACACCTGGATGACGTCGGCGCGCAAGCCAGGGCGCAGTTCGCCGACCTTGCCGCCGAGGCCGATGGCTTCGGCGCCGCCCCGTGTCGCCATCGTCAGCACCGTTGTCGCGGACAGTACTTCCGGGTCCATGCGGTCAACTTTCTGCAGGAACGCGGCGAGCCGCATTTCCTCCCACATGTCGAGATCGTTGTTGCTCGCGGCGCCATCCGTGCCAAGCCCGACGTTGACGCCCGCGCGCAGCATCTCGGTAACCGGCGCGATGCCGGAGGCAATCTTCATGTTCGATGTCGGATTGTGTATGACGCCGACTTGTCGTTCGGCCAGGATCGGGATTTCGTCTGCGGTCGGCCACACGACGTGGGCGCCGATGGTCGGGCCATCGAAAAAGCCGATCGATTCGAACAGTTCGATGCTGGTCATGCCGTAAGTCTGCTTCGAGTACTCGACTTCAAACGGCGACTCCGACAGGTGAATGCTGATCGGCACGCCGGCCTCGATAGCCGCCTCGCGCGTCGCCCGCAGCTGATCCGCATCGAGCGTGTAATTGGCATGCGGGCCGAAGATCGGCGTGATACGGCTATTCCGCCCTTGCCAGCGGTCAATGAACGCGAGGCCCTTGTCGATCGAATCGCCGGCACCTTCGGCATCGGGGCTGCGCTGGCCGATAACGGTGGCCGAGATATAAGCGCGTAGCCCGCACTGGTCAACAACGTCGGCAATCGTGTCCGGGTAGTAATACATATCGACAAACGTCGTCGTCCCGCCGCGTATCATCTCCCAGCAGGCGAGCTCGGTGCCGATGCGCACGAACTCCGGATCGACAAACTCGACCTCGGCCGGGAAGATGTAGTTGTTCAGCCAGTCCAT
>DATHRP010000659.1:0-5668 GCA_035465195.1 Afifellaceae bacterium
TCTGGTTCCCGAAGGCGAAACTGCGCACCAACATGGACAACAAGATCGAGACGGTGCGGATCGGCAACAAGGCCGGCGTGCCGTCGGTGCCCAACACGCTGAGCGAGGTGAAGGACTACAAGCATCTGCAGGAGCTCTGCAAGAAGGCCGGGCTCGGCAACGACCTGGTGCTGCAGTCGGCGTTTGGCGATTCCGGCCACACCACCTTCTTCATCAAGTCGGAAGCGGATTTCCGCAAGCACGAGCACGAGATCGTCGGCGAGGGCGAGATCAAGATCATGAAGCGGATCGACTGCCGCGGCTCGGCCATCGAGGCCTGCGCCACCAAGCGCGGTACCATCGTCGGCCCGCTGATGACGGAGCTCGTCGGCTTCAAGGAGCTGACACCCTATCGCGGCGGCTGGTGCGGCAACGAGATCTTCGCCACGGCATTCCCGCCGAAGACGCGCCAGAAGGCGCGCGAGCTCACCTTCAAGTTCGGCGAACAGCTGCGCAAGGAAGGCTATCGCGGTTATTTCGAGCTCGATTTCCTGATCGACAAAAAGAACGGCGATATCTGGCTCGGCGAACTGAACCCGCGCATCACCGGCGCCTCGTCGATGACCAACCATGCCGCCTTCGCCCATGCCGATGCGCCGCTGTTCCTGTTCCACCTGCTGGAATTCTCCGGCAAGCCGTTCGACCTCGACGTGGAGGAACTCAACGCGCGCTGGGCCGATCCTGACATGATCGACAGCTGGTCGCAGATGGTGATCAAGCACACCGACGATTCCGTCGACATCATCACCGAAGCGCCGCAATCGGGCATCTACAGGATGCTGCCGGACGGCCGCGTGGTGTTCGACCGCTTCGACTATCACCGCCGTGCGGTGGAGAGCGAGGACGAGGCGTTCTTCCTGCGCATCCTGCGGCCGGGAGACTATCGCTACGAGGGCGCCGATCTCGGTATCCTGGTGACGCGCGGCCGTTCGATGACCGGCAACTTCCAGCTCACCGCCAAGTCGAAGAAATGGATCGAGGGCATCAAGTCGGCGTTTTCGGCGCGGCCGCTGCCGTCGGCGCAGTTGCTGGAAGATCACGCCTTCAAGATCATGTAAACATCATGTAAACGGGGCGGGATGCAGGTCGAATTCAAGGCACTATCGGAAAGCCGGCCCGGTCCCGTCTGGGCGTCGCAGTTCGCGGCGCTGTGGCCGGCCTATCGCGCCTGGTGGACGCGCGAAGGGCTGGCTGCGCGGCCGACCTATGCGGAATGCCGGCGCGCGCTCGCCGACCACATGCCGGAGATCGTAGGTCTCTACGACGAACTGTGCGAACTGGCCGGCGGCGGCGACCTGGAATCGCGGTTCCTGAGCTTCTTCAACCCTCCGCGTTATCTCGCCGGTTGCAGCCAGGCGGTCTGGCCCGGCGAGGAGCCGCTGCTGGTGCGCAATTACGATTACGACCCGCACGCCTTCGACGCGGTGGTGCTGAAGTCCGGATGGCAGGGCCGCGGCGTCATTGGCACGACGGACGGCCTTTGGGGGCTGGTCGACGGCATGAACGATGCAGGTCTTGCCGTCTCGCTCACCTTCGGCGGCCGCCGCGAGGTGGGCTCCGGCTTCGGCGTGCCGCTGATCCTGCGCTATGTGCTGCAAACCTGCGAAAAGGCGGCCGAGGCCGGCGAGGTGCTAGCCCGGGTCCCTTGCCACATGAGCTACAACGTGACCGTGCTCGACGTGGAGCGGCATTTCCTGACCGCCTACCTGGCGCCGGACCGGCCGGCGCTGATCACCCACGCTGCGGTGGCGACCAACCACCAGGAGCGCGTGGAATGGTCGAGCCACGCCCGCTTCACTGCAACCGTGGAACGCGAGCGTTACCTGCTGCAGCGTCTGACGCTGCATCCGGAAACGCAGGAGAAGTTTATCGGCGCCTTCCTCAAGCCGCCGCTCTATTCCACCGCATTCGACGCCGGCTTCGGCACGCTCTATACCGCGGCCTATCGGCCGGCGGCCGGCGAGCTCGATCTCGCATGGCCCGGCACCGTGTGGCGGCAGTCGTTCGGCGCGTTCCGCGACGGCCGCCGCTCGATCCGGCTGCCGGGCAGCCCGGTCGCCGCGTCGATCTGACGTTCGCGCCGCCTGGCCGGCGGCAGAAATCAAGGAAGCCGAGGACGTGACGCAGACCCTGAAAATCGCCTATGGCAGCATCGTCGTCGGCATCGTGGTCTTCCTGCTGAAGTGCACCGCCTACTGGATCACCGGTTCCGTCGCGCTGCTGTCGGATGCGCTTGAGAGCACGGTCAACATGGCGACGGCGGTCGCCGCGCTGGTCGCGATCAGGATCGCGATGAAGCCGCCCGATGCCGACCACCCCTACGGCCATCACAAGGCGGAATTCTTCAGCGCGCTGCTGGAAGGGGTCATGATCATCGTGGCAGCGCTCATCATCCTGCAGGAAGCGTTCCGGTCGCTCATCGATCCGCGGATGCTGACGCAGCCGTTCGACGGTCTGCTTGTCAACGGCATCGCCGGCGTCATCAACGGGATCTGGTGCTGGTTCCTGATCAGCCGCGGCCGGAAGCTGCGCTCGCCGGCGCTGGTCGCCGACGGTCGCCACCTGTTCACGGACGTCCTGTCGTCGGGTGGCGTTATCCTGGGCGTCGCCCTCGCGGTCCTCCTCGACTGGCCGATCCTTGACCCGATCCTGGCGGCACTGGTCGCCGTCAACATTCTGTGGTCCGGCTGGAACGTGATGAAGCAGTCGGTCAGCGGACTGCTCGATGAATCCGTCTCCGACGATCAGCTCAACCGGATCAAGGAGCTGATCTCGCAGGAAGCGGAGGGCGCGCTGGAGGCCCACGACGTCAAGACCCGGCATGCCGGCCGGGCGACATTCATCGACTTCCATCTCGTGGTGCCCGGCGACATGCCGGTGTCGGAGGCGCATGACATCTGCGACCGGATCGAGCGCTCGCTCCGCCAGGAGGTCGACGGTGCCACGATCACCATCCACGTCGAGCCGGAAGACAAGGCCAAGCACTCGGGCGTCATCGTGCTTTGAGGCCGTTCAAAGCGCCTTGTACATGATCGTCGTGGAATCGAACCGCCTCGCCTGCCGTATCCAGGCAATAGCCGGGTATGACGCCGGAGGTTCGGTAGCCGAGGGAGGCGTACAGCGGTTCGGCCATGTCGCCGGTGCGGGTGTCGAGCGTGAGCAGGCTGCGGCCAAGCCGGATCGCATGACGCTCGATCTCGCCCATCAGGGCGCGCGCGATACCGCGGCGGCGGAACTCCGGATGGACCATCAGCTTTCGGACTTCGGCGCGGTGCGGCTGGTTCGCCGGCGTGTCGTGGTCGAGCTGGGCGGAGCCGACCATCCGCCCGGCGAGCGTGGCGGCGAGAACGGTCAATCCGCCGCGGCCCGCGGCCGGCCCGACTTTCTCGCGCCAATAGGTTGTTGCATCGTCCGGATCGAACGGCAGGACGAACCCGATGGACGCACCGGCGTGGACGCAGGCATGCAGCAGTCCGGCAAGCTCGTCCAGTCTGTCGGACATCTCATCGGCGGAAAGAGACGCGATGTCGAGTTTTGCGATGCCGGCCATTCCGCCTCACACGATGAAGAGCAGGTATTTCGCGCCGCCCGTCTTCGGTGTCGCGAAATCACTCGCGCCGAACAACCGGTAGCGCAGGCAATCCCCGGGTCCGAGGTCGTGCACGGTGCCTTCGACGGCGATCTCCAGCCGGCCCTCCAACATGACAAGGTGATGCTCCAGGCCGGGCCGGGGCGGCTTCTCGTAGGCGATCCGCGTGCCGGGCCTGAGTTCGCATTCCAGCACCTCGCCGGCCAGCGTCTCGGCGGGCGGCGAGACCTGGCGGCGGCGGAAGCCGGTCTCCGGATCGGTCCAGACCGGCTGCGCGTCCCGTGTCAGTCGCGGCGCGAAGCCGCCCTCGACCAGTTGCATCAGCCGCGACAGGGTGAGCCCGTAGGCGGCGCAGAGCCTGCCCAGCACGCTCGCCGTCGGGCTGACCTCGGCATTTTCCAGCCGTGACAGACTGGCGCGGCTGACGCCGCACTGGCGCGCCAGTTCGTCGAGCGACCAGCCGCGTTCGGCGCGCAGGCTCTTCAGGCGCTCGGCGATTCGCCGGTCGAGCGACAGATCTTCGTCGGGAATTGTTTCCATAAATGAGATATATTCCCATTTATGGGATAGAGTCAATGCCTGGCCCTACGCGAACAGGTCGCGCTCGATGCCTGCGGTCTCGAACAGGTAATCGCGGCTCGCCTCCAGTTCGGAGCGCAGGCGGGCCAGGTCGAAACGAAGCAGTTGCCCGCGCCATTTCATGATACGGCCGGCCACCATCACGGTGTCGACATTGCTGCGCTCCATCAGCGTGACGACGGCGCCGGGCACGTGGTTCAGCGGCGCGACGTTGACCGCCTCGGCGTCGAGCAAAATGATGTCGGCCTCCTTGCCGGGCGTCAGGCTGCCGGTCCGGCTGTCGAGCCGCAGCCCCTTCGCGCCCTCGATCGTGGCGTGGCGGATCGCGTCCAGGCACTGCAGCAGGTCCGGATAGTCATCGCCGGCCAGCGCCTTTTCGTTCACCCCCATGCGCTGCAGGGTGATCAGGCCGCGCATCTGGGTGAAGAAATCGGCGGTCATGGTGCATTCCACGTCACTCGACAGCGACACGCCGAGGCCGAGGTCGAGCGCCTTCTGCAGCGGCGGCGTGCCGTGCCGCATGTGCATCTCGATCGGCACGGCGAACGAGATGTGCGCGCCCGCATCGGCGGTGTAGCGCCAGCCGTCGTCGGACATGCCGGTCATGTGGATGAAGATGTTGTCGGGGCCGAATTGGCCGGCCGCGCCCAGTTCGTCGAAGGTCGGCTGCATGCCGAACGTGCCTACGACGTGCAGCGCGATCGGGATCTCCAGCTCGCGGCCGACGGCCCAGACGGCCTCGTGGCCGGGCAGGTAGATCTCGCCGCCCATCACCATCGAAAGCAGCTGGTCGGCGGAGGAGAAATGCTGCTCCCTGATGCGGCGGGCATCGTCCGGATATTTCGCGTCGTCGCCCCAGCCCTCGAAATAGCCCAGCACGGCGCGGCGGCCGGCGTCGCGCAGGCCCTCGACCGCGGCATCGGAATGGCCCGGGCTGTGGTGGATCTGGCTGACATCCATCACCGTGGTCACGCCGGCGTCGATCTGCGAGATGCCGCCGAACAGCTCGTTGATGTAGACGTCGTCCGGCCGGTACACCATGGAGAACTTCTGCAGGATCGTCTCGTAATAGTTCGAGATGTTGGCCGGGTGCCCGTCATTGACCAGGATGCCGTGGGCGAGCTGGCTGCGCAGCGCCGTTTCGAACTGATGGTGATGGGTGTCGATGAAGCCCGGCATGACAATCTTGCCGGCGGCGTCGATGACCGCGGCGTCCGGCGCGTCGATCGTGGCGGCGACCTCGGCGATCCGCGCGCCGTCGACCAGAACGTCTCCCGTCACGAAGTTGCCGACCGCATCGTCCATCGAGAGCACTGCGCCGCCCCTGATCAGAACCTTGCGCCCGGCCTCGCCGATGCCGGCCGGTAGAGACGCCGCCGCGGCCCGCTGCGCCTCCGCCGAACCGGGAAGAGCGAGGCCGGCGGGGTCCGCGCTGCCTGCGTCCACGGATGCCCCGCTGAC
>DATHRP010000660.1:0-2605 GCA_035465195.1 Afifellaceae bacterium
GTCGTCACCCTGGGCGGCGCCCTCGACGCAATCCTGAGCCGGCACGATTTTCCCAATCCGGTCCAGCGGCTGGTCGGCGAAGCCACCGTCCTGGCCGCACTGCTGGCGACCAGCCTCAAGGATACCGGGCGGTTCATATTGCAGTCGCAGACCGACGGTCCGGTTTCGATGCTCGTCGTCGACGTCCGCACGCCGGGCCAGATCCGAGCCACTGCCAGCTTCGACGCCGACGCGATCGCTGAACTGGAAAAGTCCGGCGGCGACCTGACGTCGGCGGGCCTGCTCGGGCGCGGCAGCCTGGCCATGACGGTCGAGCAGGGACGTGCCGCCCGCCGCTACCAAGGCTTCGTGCCGATCGACGGCAATTCGCTGGAGGAAGCCGCGCACATCTATTTCCGGCAATCGGAGCAGATCCCGACGCGCATCCGCCTCGCCGTGGCCGAGATCATCGATCGCGGCGCGGATGGCGAGCGGCGCGACGCCTGGCGGGCCGGCGGGATCATCGCCCAGTTCCTGCCGGAATCGGAAGAGCGCATCCGTCACCGCGACCTGCCTGGCGGCCACGATCCGGAGGCGGGCGCGGCACAGATCGACGACGCGCCGGATGACGACGCCTGGGTTGAGGCCTCGATGCTGCTCGATACGGTCGAGGATCACGAACTGACCGACCCGGAGATCCCCGCCGAGCGCCTGCTGCTCCGCCTGTTCCATGAACGTGGCGCCCGTGTCTTCGAGGAGACGGAGCTGAGCGACCATTGCACCTGCTCGCGCGAGCGGATCGTCTCCGTGCTCGACCAGATGAGCGCCGAGGAGATCGGCGAGGCCGCCGCATCGGGCAAGATCATCGTCAGGTGCGAATTCTGCGGAGTGACCTATTCCTTTAATCCTGAAGGCTTTTTACGGGATCGATAGGGGTTTCGGCGGCCCGCCGCATGACCAATCTTTGATTTGCAATTTGGTGATCTAATTGCCAGAAGATTGCACTGATTGCTGAGGACTGCGCATTGAGCGAGCCTGCCAATACGCCACGCCTGATCATCGACAAGGCTGACCGGGACGATCCCGGTGTGACCGGTCCGCACGGACCGGTCGAGGCTGCCGTTGCAGGGGCGGACACCGGACGGGACGAAAGGCCGGCGAAAGCCCCGGCGCTTGCCGCGCGCTCGCTGCTACAGCTTGTGCTGGCCGTCGCGATCGTCTTCGCCGGCAAATCCGCCATGGACTGGCTCGTCGCCACCAAACCCGAGGGCTTTTCGCGGCCGGTTCGCGAGCAGGTCTACACGGTGCGCGCGGCCGAGGTCCGGCCGGCCGATCACCAGCCCTCGTTCACCGTCTACGGCAATACGGTCGCCGGCGACAGCGTCGATCTGCGCGCGTTGGTGTCCGGCGAGATCGTATCGGTGCACCCGCGGCTCGAGGTGGGCGAAACGGTCAGCGCCGGCGACGTACTCGTCGCCGTCGATTCGTTCGATTACGAGGGCGCCGTGACGGAGGCGGAGGCCAATCTGCAGGAAGCGGAGGCGCAGCTCGCCGAGATCGACGCCCGCATCGCCTACGAGAAGCAGGCCTTGTCCAGGACGCGGGAACAGCTTGAACTGGCCCAACGTGACCTGGAACGCTCTTCCGACCTTCTCCAGCGCGGCAGCGGGACGCAGAAGAATGTCGACGACCGCCAGATGACGGTCTTCGAGCGCGCCCAGTCGGTCGAGCAGCGGGAAAGCAATCTGCGGATCGAGCAGACCCGGGCGGATCAGCAGCGTGCGGCGATCCGCCGGCTGCAATGGAAAACCGAACAGGCAAGAAGGGATCTGGAGAACACCCGGCTGCTTTCGCCGTTCGACGCGGTTGTCGTGTCCACCGCAGCGGGCCTCGGCCGCAATCTGAGCGCCAACGACGTCGTCGTCAGCCTCTATCACAGCGACAGCCTCGATGTCCGTTTCGTCGTCACCGACAGCCAGTATGGCCGGCTGCTCGGCGATCCTCAGGGCGTCGTCGGGCGGCCCGTTTCGGTTAAATGGAGCATCGGCGGCGCGCCGGCGGTGTTCAACGGCACGATCGAACGGATCGGCGCCGAACTGAGGTCCGACCGCGGCGGCGTGGAACTGTTCGCGACGGTTGATCTGGACAGCTCGCCGACCGATCTGCGGCCGGGCGCGTTCGTGGAGGTCACCGTTCCCGACAAGGTCTACGCCTCGACGGTGCGGCTGCCGGAGACCGCGGTCTACAACGGAAACCGTGTCTACGTGATCGAGGACGGGCGTCTTGTCGCCAGGCCGGTCACCGTTGCCGCCTATACCGACGGCGACGTCATAATCGCCGGCGGCCTGGCCGACGGCGAGAAAGTGCTGACGACCCAGATCGCCGATGCGCGGGACGGCCTGAAAGTGCTGGAGGAAGGCACGGCTGGCGATGGCGCCCGCCCGCCGGCGGCTGGCGCATCCGGCAGCCGGTCGGATGGCGAGGGAACACGAAGAGCCGGTTCGGCCAGGCGGACATGATCGGCAACCGGCACGATCCGGGGCCGGTTAGGGGCCCCGCCGCCCGCGGCGGGATCATTCCGCTTTTCGTCGGCCACCCCAACGCGGCCAACCTTCTGATGGTGCTG
>DATHRP010000661.1:0-3691 GCA_035465195.1 Afifellaceae bacterium
ATGTGGGCCAGCGCCGCGTGCTGGCTGTGGTGCAGGTGGTCGGCCTTGGTGGCGGCGAAGGCGACGCGCTCGACCCGGCGGGTGAGGATGCGGCTGAGCCACGTGTTCTTCCCGGGGCGGAAGGCGCTCAGGATATCGGCCATGGCGACGCGCAGGTCCTCGACCGCGCGGGGCCCGGCGCGGATCGCGCCCAGCGCGTCGACCAGCACGATCTGGCGGTCGATCCTGGCGAAGTGGTCGCGGAAGAACGGCTTGACGACGATCCGCTTGTAGGCCTCGAAGCGGCGCTCGAAGGCGGCGTAGAGGCTGTCGCCCTTCGGCCGGGTCTCGGGCTTCGGCAGCGGGCAGAAGGTCAGCGCCGGGCTGCCTTCAAGCTCGCCCGGCATCAGGAAGCGGCCCGGCGCGCAGCCCGAGAAGCCGGCGGCGCGCGCAGCGGCGAGATAGTCCTTGAAGGCGGCGGTCAGCGCCTGCGCCTGCGGCTCGTCGAGTTCGGCCAGCGGGGCGGCCTGCCCCAGCGCCGAAAGGAAGGGCGCGGCGGCCTCGGCCCGTCCCTCGGCGCGGGCGAGCGCGAGGGCGCTTTCGGACCATTCGGCGAAGCTCTGGTTCAGCAGCGGCAGGTCGAGCAGCCATTCGCCGGGGTAGTCGACGATATCGAGATGAAGCGTGCCAGGGCCAAGCCTGCGCTTCAGCATCCGTGCCGATTCATAGTGGATGGTCAGGCGCAATTCGCTGATCTGGCGCGTCGACTGGGGCCAGATGCGTCTTTGGACCAGGTCCCGGACATGGTCCTCATAGGCGAAACGGGGGACCGCATCGTCCGGCTGCGGCTGCAGTTCGGCGTCGGCCAGCCGCCCTTCGGCATAGGCGCCGAACAATGGCAGGCGGCCGCCATAGATGAGATTGTGCACCAGCGCGGTTATGAAGACCGTCTTGCCGGCCCGCGACAGCCCGGTGACCCCGAGGCGCAAAGTGGGGGTCGTCCCTCCGGTGACCGTATCGACCAGGTTATCGAACGCAATGCGGACTTCATCGGAAAGGCGTGTTGCGGCGGCCAAGGGAATTCCGTGCGGGTTGGGGGCCGGCACTATGTGGGGTTTGCTCCCGTCCGGTTCAAATCTGCTATGCCATGAGCGGATTGCCGCCGTCCTGGGGCAAATCGCGCGGCACGACGAAGAGATCGAGCCGGATATTGCCTGGGCCGACTTCGGACCAGACCATGTCCGTGGAAAAAATGGCTGTCGCGCCGGTCGGGAATGTGGACGCAAGCGCCTGGAAATCCGGACCGGGATCGCCGGCGGCAAGCTTGACGGCGGTGTCGTGGGTCGCCGAATTGTGCCCGATCACCATCATGCAGTCCGCATCGCCCCCATAGGCGCGGATGATCGCCAGATAGTCGTCCCTCATGCTCTCATAGAGGTGGGGTATGAAGAGGATTTCGCGAAGTGACGTGCAATAGGGCAGCATTCTCGCCAGTGTCTCGCGAGTCCGGCGCGAAGGCGAACACAGGATCCTGTCGGGCTGGACCTTCATCTCCCGAAGTTGTCGTCCGATATTCCTGGCCGCCTTCTTGCCGCGCTTGTTCAACGGGCGCGCCATGTCGCTTGTCCCGAGGGACCAATCGGACTTCGCATGGCGCATGAGAATCAGGCGAGGCATGTGCATAGCGGTATCCCGCGGCGGTACGGTTAGGCAAGCCATCCGGCTGTTGTGACACGCCTTGTGAACGTGGCAGGATGCGCTGTCGATTCTGCGGGAGGGGCGATGACACCATCTGCGCACGGCCCGGGTTCGCCGCATGACCATGCCGACAGCTGGTATGCTGCGAAGGCACGTGATGTCGCGCTGCGCAGTCCGCCGTCCGGCGACATAGGCGCGGAAGTCGTAATCGTCGGCGGCGGACTGGCAGGCATCAGCACGGCATGGCGGTTGGCCCGGGCCGGGCGAAATGTCGTATTGATCGAAGCACACCGCATCGGATGGGGTGCATCTGGCCGCAACGGCGGATTCGTTTCGGCCGGATTTGCAGAACGGATGTCGCGCATCGAAAGCAGATGCGGCCGTGCCGAGGCGAGGGCGCTTTACGACCTGTCGCGCGAGGGGGTGCAATTCGTCGAAGACCGTATCCGCGAACTCGGGCTGTCCGAGATCGTCGGCGGACGCGGCAAGCTGAAGGTGATCCGCACACCCGACATCGATGTCTTGAAACGCCAGGCGGCGACGATGGCGCGCGATTACGGCACCGAGTATGCGCTCTGGCCTGTCGACGTGCTACGCGAGACGCTGGTGACCGGACGCTATCATGCCGCCTTGCACGATCCGGAGGCGTTCCACATCGACCCGCTGGCCTATTCGAGCGCGCTGGCGACGGATGCCGCGAAGGCCGGTGCCCATATCCATGAGCGGACCCATGCCGAATGGCTGCACCGGCGCGGCGGAAGCTGGCAGATCGACACGCTTTGCCGCGAGAGCGGCGCGACCGCGGTGATAACAGCCGATCACGTGGTGCTGGCGACCAGCGCCTATGGCTCCATCCACCTGGCGGATCTCTACCCGCCGCTCGACCAGGCCATCCTTCCGGTGGCGACCTATGTCGTCACGTCCGGGCCTTTGGGGGCTCGCCTCGACGGGGCGATCCGGTTTCCGGGCTGTATTGCCGATACGCGCCGCGCCGGCGACTATTATCGCATCGTCGGCGAGGGTGAGGAGCGCCGGCTGTTGTGGGGCGGGCGGATTACGACGCGGCGCTCGGAGCCGCACGACCTGGCCAGCATGCTGAAGGCGGACATTCTGGAGATCTATCCGCAGCTCGGTGACTTCGACATCGAATATGCCTGGTCCGGGCTGATGGGCTACACAAGACGCAAGATGCCCGTGATCGGCGAACTGGAACCCGGGCTTTGGGCGGCAACCGCGTTCGGCGGGCACGGGCTCAACGTTGCCGGCACGGCTGCCGAGCTTGTCGCAGGCGCGATCACTGAGCGCGACGAACGCTGGAAGCTGTTCAAGCCGTATCATCCTGGCGCCATCGACCGGCTGGCCGGCGGCAGTTCGCCGGTCGGCAGGGTCGCGACGCAAGCGGCCTACTGGAGCATGCAGGTGCGCGACTGGTGGGATGAGCGCAAGGCGGGGTGAAGGACCGCCTTGCTATTGCTGCCTGCGGGCCATGAAGGCCAGTTTCTCAAAGAGCTGGACATCCTGTTCGTTCTTGAGCAGCGCTCCGTAGAGCGGCGGAATCGCCTTGGCGGCATTCTTTTCGCGGATCGTTTCCGGATCGATATCCTCGTTGACCAGCAGGCGGATCCAGTCGAGCAGTTCCGAGGTCGACGGCTTCTTGCGGATGCCGGGAACATCGCGGATCTCGTAAAAGGCCGAAAGCGCCTCGCGCAGCAGCCGGGATTTCAGATCGGGGAAATGAACCGCGACGATTGCCTCCATCGTCTCGCGTTCGGGGAAGGCGATGTAGTGGAAGAAGCAGCGGCGCAGGAAGGCGTCGGGAAGGTCCTTTTCGTTGTTCGAGGTGATGACCACCACCGGTCGCCGAGCGGCGCGTATCGTCTCGCCGGTCTCGTAGACGTGGAATTCCATCCGGTCGAGCTCCTGGAGCAGGTCGTTCGGGAACTCGATATCGGCCTTGTCGATCTCGTCGATGAGAAGCACCGGCCGGTCCGGGTTGGTGAATGCATCCCAGAGC
>DATHRP010000662.1:0-3280 GCA_035465195.1 Afifellaceae bacterium
TGGCGACGCCGTTGATAATGACGCCGTCGCAGCCGACCAAGGCGACCAGCACGGTCTCCAGCGGGCTCGGCGCACTGTTGGTGCCGCCGAGGCTCGCCGGCTCGTCAGTGAAGACGGGCTCGAAATCGCGAACCTGGACGCAGGTGCGTGTGCCGCCGTCGTTGCGGGCTGTCACATGGCGGAGTGCGATCTTCTGGGTTTCGGGATCGATGCTCGGCTCGAGAATATCGCTATCGAAGGAACGTGGGTCCATGGCGGAAAGGCCTTTCACTCTCAGACAAGGTTGAGCACGGCGCCCGCAGGCGGTTCGAGCTTCATCAGGATCATCAGCCCGTGCACGGCGGCAAACGTCGCGCCGCCGTACACCAGCGCCGGAATCCAGCGCATCCGTGCACAGTAAAGCAGCATCCAGGCAAGCAGGCCGACTGTGGCGATGTCGAAACCGATAGCCCAGACGAGCACGGCATAGCCGACGAGCACCATCATGAAGGCCGGCTCGGCAAAGGGTTCGCGATCGTCGTCCTGCGACAGTCCGCGGTGCAGCCTGGCGGCCAGCACGACGACGGCGAAAATGAAGCCGGGAACGATCGCGAGCGTGGGCAGGAGCCGGGAATCGGGCGCAAAACCGAGCATCTCGTAAAAGGCGTACGCGAAGACCGCGACCATGAAGGCGGCGAGCGCCAGTTCCAGCAGCGGGCGTTCCGTCTGCGCCGGAAGGGCGGGTTTGGAGACGAAGCCTTCCTCGACCGGCTTGCCCTGGAGCACCGCCCTGCGATGACGCATTTTGCGGACAAGCTGGAGCAACAGGGGCACGACGATCAGGCCGGCAATGATGATGACACCCGGCCGCTGCAGCCACGACCAGCCGTGCAACTGGGTGGTCAGCCAGAAATACTGCTCCATCGGTTTGGCCAGCACGAAGCCGACCAGGGCCGGCGCGCGGGGCCAGCCGGCATGCTTCATGGCCCAGCCGATGAAACCGAGCGTAATCAGCATGAAAATATCGCCGACCGTGTTGGTCGCCTGGTAGGCGCCGATCACCATGACCAGCAGCAGGGGGGCGGCGATGATGGCGAAGCGGATTTGCGTGAGGCGGGCGATATAGGGGGTGATCGCGAAGCAGATGACCGCGCCGATCACGGAGGTGAGGGCGACGCTCCAGACGATCAGGAACATCAGTTCCGGGTTTTCGTTGACCATGCGCGGTCCGGGATAATAACCGAACGAGAACAGCGCCCCGAGGAAGACCGCGGCGGCAGGGCCGCCGGGGACCGAAAACAGCAATGTGGGCACGAGGTCGGAGATGATGGTCGCGTTGTTGGCGCCTTCCGCACCCGCGATGCCCCGGATCTCGCCGTGTCCGAAACGGGACTTGTCCTTAGTCGTGCGTGCCGCATGGGCGTAGGCGACCCAGGTCGACGCGCTGGCGCCGACGGCCGGCACGAAGCCGCCGAAGATGCCGATGATCGCGCAGCGCAGGATCAGCCACTTGTTGCGCCAGAAATCGGTGAAGCCGGCGCCCCAATGGGTCAGCACCGTGCCCTTGGCGGAAATGCCGCCGCCCGATGCCAGCATCGCCACCAGTTCCGCGATGCCGAACAGGCCGAGTGCGACGATGGTCAGCGAGAAGCCGTCGAGCAAGTAGGCCTGGCCGAAGGTAAAGCGGAAATCGGCCGCCGCCGGCGCCGGACCGACGACTCCGAGCAGCAGGCCGAAACAGGCCGCACCCAGGCCCTTGGCCCAGTTTGTCGTGACCATGCTGGCGGCGAAATAGAGGCCGACCAGGGCGAACATGAAGAGCTCGGGCGTGCCGAGCGACAGCACGATGGGGCCGGCGACGGGAATGGCGACGAGCAGGATGATCGCGCCCATGATGCCGCCGACCATGGACGCCAGGAACCCGACGCCCAGCGCCCGTGCCGCCTGGCCCTCCTTGGCGAGCGCATGGCCCTCGATGGCCGTCGGCGCGGAGGCCGGCGAACCCGGCGCGCCGATCAGCACCGATGTTATCGTGTCGGCTGTGTAAACCACCGAAATGGCACCAAGCAGCAAGGCGAGGCCGGCATAGGAATCGAGCAGGTAGATGAACGGCAGCAGGATCGAGACGGCCGCGACGCCGCCGAGGCCGGGCAGCATGCCGAATACCATTCCCGCGAGCATGCCGGCGAACAGGGCCAGGAGCCGCATCGGCTCCAGGAGCGTTCCCAAAGCGGCCAGTGCGTGTTCGATCATCGTTGGGAGGCCGTTGCTGCGACCGGCGAGCGCGTCAGCCGGCCCGGCCGCGAAGGAGGGGCGGCCGGTGAAGCCATAGGCACCACCGGCCGGTTCAGCATCAGAACTTCACGTTGTACTTCGTGGTCAGAAGATCACGAAGATAGGCTTTCAGTTCGTCCGACGGCTGCAGCGCCTTCTTGATCTGCGGTTCGGCTTCCGAACCCGGGATCAGCTTGGCGCCGCCGGTCACTTCCATGCTCGCCTTCTGGAATTCCGGATCGGCGTTGATGTCGGCGACCGCCTTGTTGAAGATATCGACGACCTCGTCCGGCGTACCTTCCGGCAGATAGCCGGTCAGGCCGAAGGCGTAGGTGACGGCCGCAATCGCCTGGAAGGCCTCCCAGGCCTCGCCGCTGGGCTCTTCGTTGTAGAGCATCTTGTAGACCTCGTAGACCGAGGGCACGTCGGAATTGACGCTGTCGCGGGCCGTCAGGCCGCCGTCGGGCCCGACCGAACCGCCGGACCACAGCGGGATCGCCTTGCCGGCATCGATCAGCGTGCGGACCTGAGTCAGGTAGACTGGCGTGAACTGGTAGTCGAGGTTGGTCTCTCCGCGCTCGAAGGCGAGGCGGATCGGGCCGCGGCCGGGGAAGCCGAGCACGGCCTTGACGTCGAGCTTGAGCACCTCGAAGGACAGGAGGCCCGGCAGGTCGCTCGCGGCCGCCGCGATGCCACCGTAGATCAGCGGCTTGGCGGGCTTCAGGATATCGGCGGCCGACTTCACGCCGGTATCCGGCGAGACATATGCGACGGCGCCGAACGGATGGCTGTAGGCAACCCGCATCTTGGCGAGATCGTAGGCCACCTCGCTCTTGCCGAGCACGTAGGGATTGGCCGTGGAGGAGGTGGTGAACAGGATGGTCATGCCGTCCGGCTTGCCGTTCTGGGCAAACCAGTTGGCGCCGAGGATCGAACCGCCGCCCGGCCGGTCGACGACTTCGATGTCGGGGTTGCCGGGAATGTGCTTCTCCAGGAACGGCTCGAGGAACTTGGCGGAGACATACGT
>DATHRP010000663.1:0-7721 GCA_035465195.1 Afifellaceae bacterium
TCGGCAACCTGATGTCGGCGCTGCCGATCGTCGGCATCGCGCCGATCATGGTGATGTGGTTCGGCTTCGACTGGCAGTCGAAGGCGGCCGTCGTCGTGGTGATGACCTTCTTCCCGATGCTGGTGAACAGCGTTGCCGGCCTGTCGGCTGCAGGAGCCATGGAGCGCGACCTGATGCGCACCTATGCGGCGGGCTACTGGTCGTCGCTGGTCAAGCTGCGCATCCCGGCGGCGCTGCCGTTCATCTTCAACGCGCTGAAGATCAATTCGACGCTGGCGCTGATCGGCGCGATCGTCGCCGAGTTCTTCGGCACGCCGATCGTCGGCATGGGATTCCGCATCTCCACGGAGGTGGGGCGCATGAACATCGACATGGTCTGGGCCGAGATCGCCGTGGCGGCGCTGGCCGGATCGCTTTTTTACGGCTTGGTGAGCCTGATCGAACGGGCATTCACATTCTGGCACCCGTCCTATCGTTCGGGATAGGGGCCCAAACAAGGAGAGAGGACGTCAACATGAAGACATGGATCACAGCACTCGGTGCGGCGGCGACGCTTGGCCTGTCGCTGGCAGCGATGCCGGCCGATGCCGCCGACAAGGTCACGCTGCAGCTCAAATGGGTCACGCAGGCACAGTTCGCCGGCTACCACGTCGCCAAGGACAAGGGCTTCTACGACGAGGTCGACCTCGACGTGGAGATCAAGCCGGGCGGCCCTGATATCGCGCCGCCGCAGGTCATCGCAGGCGGCGGGGCCGACGTGATCATCGACTGGATGCCGTCGGCGCTCGCCTCGCGCGAGAAGGGCGTGCCGCTGGTCAATATCGCCCAGCCGTTCAAGAAGTCCGGCATGATGCTGACCTGCCGCAAGGATACCGGCATCACGAGCCCTGAAGACTTCAAGGGCAAGACGCTCGGCGTCTGGTTTTTCGGCAACGAGTATCCGTTCCTGTCGTGGATGTCGCAGCTCGGTATCCCGACCGAGGGCGGCGCCGACGGCGTGACCGTGCTGAAGCAGGGCTTCAACGTCGATCCGCTGTTGCAGAAGCAGGCCGACTGCATCTCGACCATGACCTACAATGAGTACTGGCAGGTGATCGATGCCGGCATTCCGGCCGACGACCTGGTCGTGTTCAAGTACGAGGACGAGGGCGTGTCGACGCTGGAGGACGGACTCTACGTTCTGGAGCAGAACCTCGAGGACCCGGCGTTCGTCGACAAGATGGCGCGCTTCGTCAAGGCGTCGATGAAGGGCTGGGCCTATGCGCGCGAGAATCCGGACGAGGCGGCCGAGATCGTTCTCGACAACGACGCAACCGGCGCCCAGACCGAAAAGCACCAGAAGCGGATGATGGGCGAGATCAACAAGCTGACGGAGGGCTCGGACGGCTCGCTCGACCCGGCCGACTACGAGCGGACCGTACAGACGCTGCTGAAGGGCGGCTCCGATCCGGTCATCACCAAGGAGCCGGAAGGCGCCTGGACCGACAAGGTCAGCAAGATGGCCATGTAGGCCACAAGGTTCGAGACAGGAAAACGGGAGGCCATCACAGCCTCCCGTTTTTCGTCTTGCCTATTCGGGCCGCGCGCAGAGATAGGTCCGCTTGACGTTGTTGTATTCCTTGGTCCTGTAGCAATCGAGGACGATTTGCGTCTTGCCGCCGACCGTCATCGCCACGGGCTTGCACTGACAATCCTCTTCCTTGGGCGTCAGCTTAAGCGGCTTGGGAAACGGGCAGTCGATTCCGGCCGCGCCGCCGTTCGGGCACTCCTGCCAGCGGCCCATGGCCTCCGAATTGCCGGCGCCCGGATCGTTGCGGTCGATATCCCGTCCTCCGCCACCACCACCACCACGGGGGTTCGCGCTCATCTGGCCGGGTCCGCCGGCGCCAGGACCGCCGCCGCCCGGATTGTTGGCGCTAAGGGCGCTATCGGCCAACACGCCGCCGAGGACGATCGCAAGGCCGAGAACGGCGGTCATCGAATGAATACGCATATCGTGTCTCCAACTCAGTATCGTTTGCGATACCGAGTGGGACGCGCACCGGACGCGATCGGTTCATAATTTGTTAATCTTGATGGCGAACGGCCGAGGGCTGATTGTCAGAACCGCACCGCCACCTGTCCGCCGATCGTGGCTGTGGTGTATCCGGAGCGGGCAAGGCCGGCGACATCGGCTTTCAGGCTGGCCGAGGTGGTCTGGCTGAGCTGTGCGTTGAGGCCGCCGAGAATGCGGACGTCGAATGGCTCCAGATTGGGACTGCCGGCGAAGCCGGATGCGCCGTCGGACTGGAATTCCCACTCGGCGTTGACGCCGACCCACGGTTCGACCGTCCGCACGTCATCGAGAAACGTCGTGTGGCCGACCTGGAAACCGGCGATGGCGATGCCGCTGGTCAGGTCGCGGCTCGGCGTTGCCCCATAGCCGTCCTGGTCCTCGTACGTGAAGGCAACGCCAAGTGTCGGCGACAGGCGCCAGGCGCCGCGATACCAGTAGCCCGTGAGGTTCGCCGCAGCCTGGATGCGGCTGGAATCGTAATTGTAGCTGGTGCCGAACTCGACCAGATCGTTGTCGATCATGCTCCAGATCAGCATGGCGTCGGCAACGATATGGTCGGTGAGGGCCGAGCCCGCATAGACGCCTACGCCAAAACCGCGGCTTGTCAGGTTTCCGCCGGCACCAAAGCCGGTGTCGAAATCGGAATATTCTCCGTTAATCAGCATGCCGATGACGCTGGCTTCGCCGACCGCCCTGTCAGCGCCCAGGGAAACGGTGACCAGCGGGCCATCGAAGGAAATCAAAGGATGGCTGCGGTCTGCGTAGAGCAGGGAGGTGTCGAACCAGACATTCCAGTTCAATTCCGGATCGTTGGTCGCCAGAGTGGCGGTCTCTCCGGCGATGGCCAGCGCGGCCGGATCATCGGTCTGCTGATCCGGCGCATACTGCAATGCGCCGCCGTCTGTCGGTCCACCCGGTGGCGGGGCCAGCCGATCGCCGACCACGCGGTTGACGGTGCGCGATTTCTGCAGCGTCGATTGCGCTGTCGCCTGTCCGAAAATGAAAATGCCCGTGCAATCGTCGTCGCAATCCTCCGCCTGGACGGCGGTCGCGCCGAACAGTGCCGATGCGAAAGCGACGGTCAATGTCAGGGTTGAACGAACCATGCCGGGATTCTCCGCAACGAACGCATTTACAACGGGATTCCGTCCCTGTTTTCCAGCACTAAACCGCAGGATGATGGCAAATCGTCGCTTTTTCTGCCAGTTCCGGTAAAGTTTGCCCTCAAGTGTCGCATTTCGATCACACATCGGTTGCCGTAACGTTAATTTAACCGTGTTCCCACCGATAGAAAAAAAGACAGCGCCTTGCTATTGAACCTTTTCTATCCCTCCCGCGTCGAAACAGCAGATGGCAGAATGAACAATGTCTGATCAGGGCGATCGCGAACTCATCGCAAGGATCGCGAAGAAGGATGCTACGGCCGTTCAGGCGCTCTTCACAAGCCATCAAACGCGGATCTTCCGTTTCGTTATGCGGCTGGTTCGCAACGAGGCTGTGGCCGAGGAGCTGTGCAATGAAGTGTTTCTCGAAGTCTGGCGAAAGGCTGGCACCTACAAGGGCCAATCCGCCGTTTCGACCTGGCTTCTGTCGATTGCACGCAACAAAGCCATCAGTCAGCTTCGCAAGCGCTCCGAGAGCGAGCTTGACGAGGAACAGGCCGCGGCCGTGCCGGATGATCAGGATACGCCCGACGTTGAATACGCCAAGCAGAACAAGGCGGAACTCATGCGTCGGTGCATCGATCAGCTGTCACCCGCACACAAGGAGATCATCGATCTCGTCTACTACCAGGAGAAGGCGGTCAACGAGGTCGCAGAGATCCTGGATATCCCGCCGGCAACGGTGAAAACGCGAATGTTCTACGCCCGCAAGCAGCTGACCGAATCGTTTCGCGCTGCCGGCATTGAACGAGGGTGGCCATGATGAGTGACAAAGTGATGGAAAAAGCGGAATTCAACGAAGCGGAACTGCTGCTGCCCTGGTATGCGACCGGCAAGCTGTCCGACCAGGAAATGCGGATCGTCGACGAGTATCTCGCCGATCATCCGGAGGCCGCCGACCGACTGGAGAGCGTCCGCGAGGAACAGCACCTGACGATCGAGGGCAACGAGGCGATCCGCGCGCCCGGCGCCTCCGCGCTGAAGCGACTGATGGACGATATCGCCGCCGAAGGCGACGCCAGGACGCAGTCAGCCGGTCTGTTCGAGCGGATCGGCGCCTACCTGACCGCCCTGTCGCCGCAGGCGATGGGTGTCGCGGCGGCAGCGTGTGTCGCCCTGCTGGTCGTGCAGGCCGGCGTCATCGGCACGATGGTCGGCGGCGATCGGTCCGGCTCATTCGAGACTGCGACAGGCGGCAGCGCGGCGTTGCTCGGCCCGGTCGCCATCGTCGCCTTCCAGGATACGGCGACGGTGACTGACATCAGCAACCTGCTCGGCGAGACCAATGCGCAGATCGTGCGCGGTCCGGTGAACGGCGGCACGTATGAGATCGCCTTTCCGAAGGATACCGATCTCGATGCCATGATCGCTAACCTTCTTGAACGCAAGGAAGTGGTGAAACTCGCTTTGCGCAGCGGATCGTAGTAGACTTCCCCGATCAGGAGTATTGTTACAATGTTCCGATTTGGCAGCCTCACCGTGATCGGCTGTATGCTGGCCGCGGAAGCGCTGACGCTTCCGGTCCCAGCCGAGGCGCAAAGCAATTTCCGCCCGCAGATCGTCCGTCCGGCGCCGCCACGTCAGACGATCCCGCCGATAACCAGGCGGCCGAACCTCATGCCCAAGGTGCAGATCGAGATCGTGCCGCCGGAGCCGGTCAAGGATCCCAAGCCGCCGACGATCAAGCGTCCGCCGCGCAAGGAGGTCGCAAACAACCCACCGCCGCCGCCTGCACCGCCCGGGCTGCCGAACGCACGGCCGGATTTCTTTCCTGAAACCCAAGGTGATCACCTGCTGGCACTGTTCCTGGCCGGCGCCTATGTCCCGGATATCGTGCTGGTCGGTGTGCCCGCGGGCACGGCCGGCGATCAGGTTCAGGCGCTGGCAGACAACAACGATCTGGCGATCCTTGACAGCCTGCAGTCGGACCTGCTCGGGTTGGATTTCTATCGCCTGCGGCTGCTCGGCGGCCAGCAGGTGCATGAAGTGGTGGCCGCACTCGACGGCGAACCGATCGCCGTATCCAAGTCGCCGGATTTCTACTACGGGTTGGTGGGCGAAACCGCCACCGCGTCGGCGATCCAGTTCGCACCACAGCGCATGAATGTCGTGGAGGCGCACAAAGTCGCGATGGGCCACGCGGTCAAGGTTGCCATCATCGATACCGGCATCGACGATGCGCATCCGGAACTGAACGGATCGGTGAGCGAGAATTTCGATGCGGTCGACGCCGCGCCGGACGCGCCGACCCGCCACGGAACCGCGATGGCCGGCGTCATCGCCGCGAAGGTCCAGCTTACCGGCATCGCGCCGGAGGTCGACATCCTGTCGGCCCGCGCCTTCGCGCCGCCCAAGGATGGCGGAAGCGCATCGGGAACGACGTTCGCGATCATCAAGAGCCTGGACTGGGCCTACAGGTCCGGCGCCCGGGTCTACAATCTGAGCTTCGCCGGCCCGAAGGACCCGGTGCTGATCCGCGCTCTCGACGCGCTGACGGAATATCACACGATCATGATCGGCGCGGCCGGCAATGCCGGCCCGGGCAAGCCGCCGGCCTATCCGGCGGCCCATCCGGGCGTCATTGCGGTGACGGCGACCGACCAGAATGACGGGCTCTACACGATGGCGAACCGCGGCTCCTACGTGGCTGTCGCGGCCCCCGGCGTAGACATCATCACGACGACGCCCGGCGACCGCTACGAGCTGATGTCCGGTACGTCGATCGCCACGGCGCACGTGACGGGCGTGGTGGCGCTGGTGCTGGAGCGTCATCCTGACCTGAAGGCGGAGGCCGTCGCGCAGCTGCTCGCCAATGCCTCGACCGATCTCGGTCCGGCTGGCATCGACAGCGAGTTCGGCGCCGGGCTGGTCGATGCGCTGAAGGCCCTGAAGTCCAGCGACGAGATCGTCGGCCTGCTCTCCGGCGGGCTGACGGCGCAATAGGCCGCAACGGTGAATGCGGCGAAGGGCTCTGCGGAGCGATCAAATCGCGCTGTGATGATCGTACTGGCTGCCTGCGCGGCGGTCGCGGTTAGCCTGTTCGCGTTCTTCGCGGTCAACTGGCACCTCTACTCGATCCCGTCCGGAGCAATGGAGCCGACGCTCCTGGTCGGCGATAATATGGTGGCGGAAAAGGGGCCTTTTGCTACCGACGAGATCGGTCGCGGCGAGGTTGTCGTGTTCCTGAACAGGAACGATATCAGCTTCGTCCAGCGGGTGATCGGCATCGGCGGCGACCGCGTGCAGATGGTCGGCGGACGCGTCCATCTCAACGGCACGGCGCTGCCGACCGCGAGCGCGGGGGATTTCCAATTGGAAGATCCGGGCGGCAGCACCCGCAGCGTCGCGCTGGTCGAGGAAACGCTCGGCGGCCGGACCTACGGAACCCTTGATATTCGCGAGGGCGGCGGGGGTGACGACACGCCCGTCTTTACCGTTCCGGACGGCCACGTCTTCGTCCTCGGCGACAACCGTGACAATTCGAACGACAGCCGGTTCCAGGCCGGATTCGTGCCGGTCGAACGGATCGTCGGGATCGCCCGCACGATCTACTGGTCGCCGAAGCGCGGTGGGGCCGGGACTTACCCGGTCCGCTGACCCTGGCCGGTCAGGCCGCAGCCATCGCCTCCACTTCCACCTTGAACTCTTCCCGCGCAAAACCGGAGACGATCATCAGCGTCGAGGCCGGCGCCGGGTCGGAAAACAGCCGGTCGCGCACATCCATGTAGGCGCGCAGATATTGCCGGTCGCTGACATAGGCGTTGATGCGGACGATGTCGGACAGCGACATTCCGGCATCGTTCAGGATCGCCGCGATATTGGCGAAGCAGAGCTCGGCCTGCGCGCCCGCATCCTCGGGGATCGCGTCATCCGGGCCGATGCCCAGTTGCCCGGAGCAGACCACGAGCCGGGCACCCGGCGGCACCTCCACGGCATGGCTGTAGCGGGCGAAAGGTGCGCGTATGGTGGTCGGCGTTCGATGGACAAGCATGGCGGAATCCCGGTTGAACCAGTGGTGGACTGAGGCTAAACGCTCGGTACCTGCACAGGCAACCGCGCCAAGCCGGGCCGACCGTGCCGGATACGCGCCGTGTCGCGGAGTTTGAGTGTGATGCGAGGATTTCCAGCGATCGCGTTCGGCATCGGCCTTGCCATCGTGGCCGGCGGAGAGGCCTTTGCGCAGTACGGTTCCGGATATCAGGACGGCGCGCGGCGCGGCGGGATCGTCCGCCCGCGCGTAATCGTCGAGCCGCCGCGAAACGGTGGGGTTCAGCGCCCGCGGGTTCCGGAGCGCCGTCGCGGGACGGCCATCGTGGTGCCCCCGGACCTGCCGCGGCCCCGCCCCGTCCTGCTGCCGGACCAGGTCGAGGGCCATCCCTTTTCGCGGTTTCTCTATGGCGGCCACCAGCCCGATCATCTCTGCGTGCTGATGGTGCCCGGAACAGGCGACGCCGGCGCCCGGCAACGGGCCGCCGCGAACGGGCTGACCGTCGAGCCCGGCG
>DATHRP010000664.1:0-4227 GCA_035465195.1 Afifellaceae bacterium
TTGCGGGCGCGCTCGCGCGCCTCCTCCTCGCTGGCGCCTTCGTGGAAGATCGGCACTTCGGCCAGCTGTTCGCCGATCTTCATCGACGGATTCAGCGAGGCCATCGGCTCCTGATAGACCATGGCGATCTTGGAGCCGCGCAGCTGGCGCAGCTCCTCCTCGCTCATGGTAGTCATGTCGCGGCCGTCGAACAGGATCTCGCCGGAGACGATTTTCCCGTTCTTGCCCATATACTGCATGATGGCGAGCGCGACGGTGGACTTACCGCAGCCGCTTTCGCCCACGATGCCGTGCGCTTCGCCCGGCATGAGCTTGAGGTTGAAGTCGACGACGGCGGGGATCTCACCGGCCCTGGTGAAATAGGAAATGCACAGGTCGCGGCATTCCAGAACCGGTGTGACGTCGGATCCGTTTTTCTGTTCTGACATGGTTCTCTCCCTCCCCGTTCAGTCCCTGAGGCTCATTTCCCGAAGGCCATCGGCCATCAGGTTGAAGCCCAGGATGAGGCTCGAAACAGCGAGCGCGGGGACGAGCAGCATGTAGGAGAATTTCGGGACCATGGCGACCTTGGCGCTTTCCTTGATCATCAGGCCCCAGTCCGGGTCGGGTGGCTGAAGGCCGAGACCGAGGAAGGTCAGCGTGGTGATCGCCACCGTGGTGTAGCCGAGACGCAGGCAGGCATCGACGATGATCGGTCCGCGCACGTTCGGCAGCAGCTCGATGACCATGATCCAGAGCGGCGACTCGCCGCGGGTCTGGGCGGCGAAGACATAGTCGCGCGTCTTGATGTCGAGCGCCAGGCCGCGAACGATGCGCATGATCGCCGGGGCGGAGGCAAAGGTCACCGCGATGACGATGTTGAAGCCGGACGGGCCGAGATAGTTCAGGATGACGATGAACAGCACCATCACCGGAAACGACAGCAGCACGTTGGCCAGGAACGAGATGATCTCGTCCCACCATCCGGCGAGATAGCCGGCTACCAGTCCGAACAATGTTCCGACGACATAGGCGACGAAGGTCGCCGAGATGCCCCAGACGATGACGCGCTGGCAACCCCAGAGCACGCGGGACAGCATGTCGCGACCCTTGAAGTCGGTGCCAAGCAGGAAGAACGCATCGTTCTTCGAGGTAAGCGGCGGCGCAAACGGAGCCACCGGCGCATTCGGGTCCGACAGCGGCAGGAACGGCGCGGAAACCGCCATCAACAGCCAGAAGAAGACGAGCGAGACGCCGAGCACGGCAAGCCAGCTCTCGCGCCACGCGCTCACGGCCACCAGGTAGAGCACGATCGTCGCCGGTACGGCCGGAAACAGGATGATGTTCCTGGTCGTCTCGCCGATGAACGTTCCGAACATGACGTAGGTCATCAGCGGGAACCAGGCGACCGCCATCAGGATCAGGATCATGCGGGTCGTCTTGAGCCGCTCCATCAGGGACGGCGCGGGCATTGGTGCAGTGGTAACAGCCATGATGCGTCTCCCTTATGCGAAGCGGATGCGGGGATTGAGGAACGTGTAGCCGATATCGGAGATGATCTGCGACAAGACCGCGATGATGACGGCGACCAGAGTGCAGGCCTGGACGACGTAGATGTCGCCGAACAGGGCAGCCTCGAGCAGCAGCTTGCCGAAGCCCTTGTATTCGAAGAACACCTCGACCACGACGACACCCGACAGCAGCCAGTTGAGCTGCAGCACGATGATGGTGAACGGTGCGATCAGTGCGTTGCGCAGCGCATGCGTCATGATCACACGGCGATAGGGAATGCCCTTCAACACGGCGGTGCGGATATATTGCGAAGTCATGACCTCGGCCATGGAGGCGCGGGTCATACGCGCGACATAGCCGAAGTCGTAGATCACCAGTGTCATGACGGGCAGGACGAGCTGCCAGCCGTCGAAGCCGTTGATCATCGCCGATTTGGTTGGCAGCCAGCCGAGGCCGAGCGCGAAGACGACGGTGACAATAACCGCCGTGGCGATCTCCGGCATGGAGGTGAAGAAGACGGATATGAAGGTGATCGTCCTGTCGGTCTTGGATCCCTCGTTCATCCCGGACAGGACACCCAGTATCAGCGATATCGGGATCATCAGCGCGAACACCCAGAATGCGAGTATGCCGGTATTCTTCAGCCGGTCGACCAGCAGTGGTCCGACAGGAGTCGCCTTTTCGAAGGAATAGCCGAGATCGCCGGTCAGCACGCCGCCGAGCCACTTGCCGTAACGCTCGTAGACCGGGATACTGAGGCCCTTCTTGTCGAGCCAGGCCTGATAATCCTCGGTGGACATCGAGCCGACGCCGAAATTGCCCAGTTCGGCCAGTGCGATGCGCCGCTTGTAACTGTCGGAATCGAAGATGAGGAAAAGAATGATCGACACTGCCAGAATGATCAGCAGCATCTGCAACAGGCGACGCCCGATAAGCTTCAGCATGTACTCCCGATGCCTGCCCCCTCAGACAAGCTCCCCTCGCTAAGTCTTTTCCGGGTTCGGCCCGGTTATTGCTGGTGGACGAAAACGCCCCGGAGCGGAACTCCGGGGCGCAATGATCTTACGCGTTGATCCAGACCTTGTTGAACTGGTGGTACTGGGTCGGGTGAGCAGGATAGCCGTTCACCTTCTTGGCCACGATCGTGTAGACCGGGCGGAACAGCGGCTGAACCATCACCGCGTCGTCCTGCAGGATCTTCTCGACCTTCTCCATCTTGGCCTTGCGGGCCTCGACGTCGAGCGTCGCCTCGGCCGCGTCGAGCGCTGCGTCCCACTCGGGATTCGCGTAAGCGGTCTCGTTCCACGGCACGCCGGTCCGGTAGCCGAGCGACAGCACCATGGTGCCGAGCGGACGGTGGGTCCAGGCGGTGGCACCAAACGGCGTCTTGTCCCAGATTTCCCAGTACTTGGAGGGCGGCATCACGTTGATGTTTAGCTTGATGCCGGCATCCTTCACCTGGTCGCGGATCGCCTCGGCGACGGTCTGGTGCCACGGGCCGTCGGTGTTGCCGACATCGATCGTGATCTCCAGGCCTTCCTTGCCGGCTTCCTTGAGCAGCGCCTTGGCGCCCTCGACGTCACGCTCCAGCGGCGGCAGCGGGAAATATTCCGGATGAACAGGCGCGACGTGATGGTTCTCGCCCGGATCGCCGCCTTCAGGATAGACCAGCGCTTTCACGGCAGCATTGTCGACCGCCTTCACGATCGCCTGGCGGACCCGCTTGTCGGTGAACGGCTCCTGGGTGATCTGGAAGCGGCAGCACAGCGTCTGGGCGGTGCGGGCAGCGATGATGTTGCCGTCGAGCGCCTTGGCCAGTTCCATCTGCTCGATGCCGAATTCGTAGATCGCATCGACATCGCCGGAGGCGAAGGCGGTCAGCTGGTTGTCCTCGTCGAAATTGTAATAGTGGATCTCGTCGAGATAGGTGTCGCCACCCCAGTAGTCGTGGTTCTCGGCCCGCTTCAGGATGCACTTCTCGCCGACCACCAGCTCGCTAAGCGCATAGGCGCCGGTGCCGATCGGATTGTCGGAAAACGGCGGCTGGAACGAGGGGTGCAGGATCGCCGTCGGATAGTTGTACATGTCCTCGGGGAAGGACAGGACCGGCTTGGCGAGATGGAAGCGGATGGTGTGGGAATCCACCACCTCGACGGCGCCGTCGCGCAGCTTCTTGACCATCTTCGCCGAACCGTCGTCGTTCTTCTCGCCGGATTCGACTTCCTCGACCAGTGCGCTGATCGACGACAGGCCGACGTTCGACGAACCGAGGTTCGGATCGGTCCAGCGCTCGACGTTGAACTTGATGTGGTCGGCGACCAACTCGTCGCCGTTCTGCCACTTCACGCCGGGCCGGAGCTTGAACGTCCATTCGGTCAGGTCGTCGGAGGCCTCCCAGCTCTCCGCCAGCATCGGACGCGTGATGTTGTCCGGACCGGTCATCGCCAGATGTTCGAGGATATGACGGGTCTGGTTGGACATCTCGACCCATGAATAGGTCGCAGGATCTTCCATCTTCTGGATCTGCATGGCGACCTTGAGGACGCCGCCCTTCTTGGCGCCCGCGTCGACATCGGGGAACGGCATGTTGCCGTGCGCGGCCGCGAACGACGGGCTCGGCAGCCCGGCCATGGCGTAGGCCGCGCCGGCAGATACGCCGACCAGTGCGGCGACGCGGATGAATTCGCGCCGGCTCAGCCGGCCGCGCTCCATAAGGTCACGCGCCTCTTCCACCTT
>DATHRP010000665.1:0-1900 GCA_035465195.1 Afifellaceae bacterium
GTCGTGCCGAGCCGCACCATGGTCCCCGACTACATCGATCTGAAAAGCCAGCTTGAACAACTCGCCGGCCACATCAACGGCCGTTTCTCCGAGCATTGCTGGGTGCCGCTGCGCTATCACTACCGCAGTCTCGATCCGGTCCAGCTGCTGGCCCATTACCGGGCCGCCGAGATCGCCCTGGTGACGCCGTTGCGTGACGGCATGAACCTGGTGGCGAAAGAATACTGCGCCTGTTCCGTCGACAACAAGGGCGTGCTGGTCCTGAGCAAGTTCGCCGGTGCCGCCGACCAGCTCGGCAAGCATGCGCTGCTGGTCAATCCCTATGATATCGAGAAGACCGCAGATGCGATCCACCAGGCGTTCTGCATGCCGGATGCAGAACGGCAACGACGCATGATGCTGCTGCGGACCCAGGTCCAGCGCAACGATGTGCATCGCTGGCTCGAGACTTTTCTCAAGGCGCTCGGTAGCAGGCAACGCGAACCGATAGCCGAATTCTGAGGAGATTGCTGTCCTTCGTAAACGGACAGGACCGCAGGCCGTGACCTGACACGGCGGGAAGCAGGATCATGATCATCACGCGGGAAAAATTCGATGCCGTACTCTTTGACCTGGATGGCGTGCTGACCATGACCATGAAGATCCATGCATCCTGCTGGAAGAAGATGTTTGATGATTACCTGCAGCAGCGTGCCGAACGGCTTGGCCAGGCCTTCCAGCCTTTCGATGTCGCCGCCGACTACAAACCCTATGTCGACGGCAGGTTGCGCTACGACGGGGTGCGCGCTTTTCTCGCCTCGCGCGGCATCGCTCTGCCGGAAGGCACCCCGGCAGATGACTCGTCGCTGGAAACGGTCTGCGGCCTGGGCAACCGCAAGGACCGCATGGTTCAAGCAGCGATCGCCACGCAGGGTGTCGAAGTGCTTGCCGGTTCTCTGGCCATGGTGCACCAGGTGCGCGCAGCGGGGTTGAAGACAGCCGTCGTCTCGGCCAGCAAAAACTGCGAAGCGGTCCTCGCTGCCGCCGGCATCAGAGCGCTGTTCGATGTTATTGTCGACGGCGAGGTGGCGGAGCGGCTCGGGCTCCCCGGCAAACCGGCGCCCGACACCTTTCTCGAGGCGGCCCGGGAGCTCGGTGTCGCAGCGCCGCGCGCGGTAGTTGTCGAAGACGCCATCTCCGGCGTTCAGGCCGGTCGGGACGGTGGTTTCGGCCTGGTTGTCGGCATCGACCATCACGGCGACAAGACCGCTTTGCAGCACAACGGTGCCGATATTGTCGTCGCAGACCTGACGGAGCTTCTTCAATGAACAGGGGTAGTCAATGATCCGCCACGAAACCTTGAATCCACCGATCCATATCTACCCGATCAATGAATGGAAGATCATCGAAACGGAATTCTATGCCCGGTTCCTGTCGCAGACCGAGTCCCTGTTCGCCATCGGCAACGGCTACCTCGGCATGCGCGGCAACCACGATGAAGGGATTCCGCTCAGTCAGGCCGGCACATTCATCAACGGCTTCCATGAAACCTGGCCAATCGCCTACAGCGAAGGCGCCTTCGGCTTCGCCAAGACCGGCCAGACCATGCTGAATGTAACCGACGCCAAGATCCTCAAGCTGTATGTCGACGACGAACCCTTTTACCTGCCGACCGCCAGCCTGCAACTCTTCGAACGAACCCTCGACATGCAGGAAGGTACGCTCGAGAGACGAGTCCTCTGGGAGACGGCGGTCGGCAAACAGGTGCTCATCGAGTCGAAGCGCCTGGTCTCGCTGAAGCATCGCCACGTCGCGGCCATCTCCTACCAGGTGACCATTCTCAATGCGGATGCTCCCGTGGTCATCTCTTCCGAAGTCATCGGCAACCAGCTGAATCAGGCGGGTGTCGCAGATCCACGTC
>DATHRP010000666.1:0-1825 GCA_035465195.1 Afifellaceae bacterium
ACCCGGCTTTACGGCAACAGGCGCGGAAACCCACGACCTGAACGAGCCAGGCACCGTGAGTTCTGCGGGTCTAGAGCGAATTCGGCTTAATCCGGGTCGTATCCTGCGGCGGCGAAATAGTTGGCGCATTCCTGCGGCGTGAAGTGCTCAACGAGGTGGCCGATGGCGTCCCAGAGGCCGTCCACGGTTCGTTCGGCGGCCTTGCGCAGGAGGGCCTTCAGCCTGGCGAAGGCATTCTCGATCGGATTGGAGTCGGGGCTGTAGGGCGGCAGGTAGAGCAGGCTTGCCCCCGCCGCTTCGATTGCCGCCCGCACCGCCACCCCTTTGTGACTTGAGAGATTATCCATCACCACGACGTCGCCGGGCTCAAGTTCGGGCACGAGCACTTGCTCGACATAGGCCTGGAAGGCAACGCGGTTGATCGGCCCGTCGAGGACCATCGGCGCCACCATGCCGGTAAGCCTCAGGCCGGCGACAAAGGTCGTTGTCTTCCAATGGCCGTGCGGGATGCCGGCCCGCAGGCGCTCACCTTTTGCGGCGCGACCACGAAGCCGGGCCATATTGGTGGAGGCCCAAGTCTCGTCGATGAACACGAGGCGGGCGGGATCGAGATCAAGTTGGGCAGCGAACCAGTCCTCGCGCCGCTTCAGGATGTCCGGGCGGTTCTGCTCGGCCGCGTGCGCAGACTTTTTTTGAACGTCAGACCGCAGCGGTCGAGGAAGGTCCAAAGCGTCGCCCGACTCGCGCGGACACCGCGTTCCGCGACAAGCTTATCCAGCATCTCGCTGATGGTCATGTCCGGCGTCGCCTCGACCATAGCAAGGATATAGTCGCGATGAGGGTCGAGCTTGGAGCGGCGCGGCTGGCCCTGATGCCCCGGGGTGCGGTCGCCGGTCTCGCGGGCCTGTCGGACCCACCGGATCGCCGTCGCCAGACCGATCCCGAACCGATCCGCCGCCCGTCGCGCCGACATCCCCGAAAACGCCGCGTCGATCACCCGGTCTCGCAAATCCTGACTGTAGGCCCGTGCCATGTCCGTCCTCCGTCGCTGAAACGGAATCGGAATCGCACTGTTCGCGAAAAATGGGAATCCCTTACGAATCGGAAAATGACGAACCCGCTCTAGCCTGAACATGCGGGCATCGCGCAGGTCGCGCCCGATTGCCAAATCGAGCCAATTGCCCATATGCTCTGTTCGGGCGATGCGGCATCTTTGCGCGTTTCCGCCGGGAAAGGCGATTCATGAGCGAAAAGAAGGACCAGGAGAAGCGGTCGGGGCCGCGCGGGATTCAGACGCTGACCACCGATGACGGCAGCACCAGGATGGGCGCCGGCACCCGGTTGCGGAATTATTTCCTGACCGGGTTGATCGTCGCCGCGCCGGTAAGCATCACCGTCTATATCACTTGGTCGTTCATCACCCTGATCGACGGCTGGGTGAAGCCGTTCGTCCCGGCGATCTATCTTCCGGAAACCTATCTGCCCTTCACCGTCCCCGGCGTCGGCCTCTTGTTCGCCATTGCGGGCATCACGGTCCTCGGCGCCCTGACCGCCAATCTGTTCGGCCGCACCATCGTCAGCTACGGCGAGCTGATGCTCAACCGCATGCCGATCGTGCGCAACGTCTACCGGGCGCTGAAGCAGATCTTCGAGACGGTGCTGTCGCAGAGCCAAAGCTCGTTCCAGAAAGCGGGCGTCATCGAATATCCGCGCAAGGGTATCTGGTCGATCGTCTTCATCTCGACCACCACCAAGGGCGAGATCGTCGAGAAGGCGCCGGTGGAGGGGGGCATGCTGTCGGTGTTTCTGCCGACGACGCCCAATC
>DATHRP010000667.1:0-3180 GCA_035465195.1 Afifellaceae bacterium
ATTGACACGAAGCCGGGGCGCGCTGGCGCCCCGGCTGTTCCGAAAGACAGGATCGCACGATGGCAGACCTGGCGATCTCGAGCCCGGCGACACGCCACGAGCCGCTGACGGCGGCCGACGGCACACCGCTGAAAACAGCGCTTGCGCGGGCCAACCGCCGGGCCCGGATCCGCGCCTTCCTGCTCGTGCTGCCGCTGCTGCTCTTCGTCATCGTCACCTTCGCATTCCCGATCGGGCAGATGCTGTACCGCAGCCTCTACAATGATGCGTTCTCGGCGCACATGCCCAACCTGGTGGCCTATTTCTCGCAGAACCCCGGTTCGGGCGTTCCCGGCGAGGAGGGATTCACGGCTCTCGTGGAGGATCTGAAGCTCGCTTCCGAGCAGAGGACGATCGGCGTCGTGGGTACCCGCGTCAATTACGAGGTCTCCGGAACACGCAGCCTGTTCACCTCCGCCGGCCGCAAGGCCAAGCGGCTGGAACCGCCTTTCAAGGAAGCCGTACTCGACCTCGACGAGGACTGGAACGACCCCGAATTGTGGGGTGTGATGCGCCGCGCCGCCTCGCCGCACACCATGAATTTCTATCTCGCCGCGATGGACCTTCAGTATGACGCCGAGGGTTCGGTGATCCGGGCACCGGAGGACCGGCGGATCTATGGTCCCCTGTTCCTGCGTACGCTCTGGCTGTCGGCATTGATCAGCGCGCTGTGTCTGGTGCTGGCGTTCCCGATCGCCTACCTGCTGGCGAACCTGCCGCTGCGCTACTCCAACCTGCTGATGATCTTCGTGCTGCTGCCGTTCTGGACATCGCTGCTGGTGCGCACGACGTCATGGATGGTGCTGCTGCAGAGCCAGGGCGTCGTCAACGACCTGCTGGTCGCCGCCGGGATCATCGGAAACGACGGCCGCATCCAGATGATGTACAACCAGATCGGCACCATCGTCGCCATGACGCACATCCTGCTGCCGTTCATGGTGCTGCCGCTCTATTCGGTGATGAAGACCATTCCGCCGAGCTATGTGCGCGCCGCCCGCTCGCTCGGCGCGACGCCGTGGACCGCATTCTGGCAGGTCTATTTCCCGCAGACCGTGCCCGGCATCGGCGCCGGCATCCTGCTCGTCTTCATCCTGGCCATCGGCTACTACATCACCCCGGCGCTCGTCGGCGGATCGTCCGGCCAGCTGATCTCCAACCTGATCGCCTTCCACATGCAGAAATCGCTGAACTGGTCGCTGGCCGCCGCGCTCGGCGCGCTGCTGCTGCTCGGCGTGATCGTGCTGTACTGGCTCTACGACCGGCTGATCGGCATAGACAACATGAAACTCGGATGAGCCCGCGCCCATGATGAGCCTTCCGCCCTATGCAACGACGCTGGAGAAGGTCTGGCACTACACCTACCTGACGATCTGCGCGCTGATCTTCATATTCCTGATGGCGCCGATACTGGTCATCATCCCGCTGTCATTCAACGCGGAGCCCTATTTCACGTTCACCAAGCAGATGCTGAACTTCAATCCGGATGGCTATTCGCTACGCTGGTACGACCAGATCCTGACCTTCGGCATGACGGCTCCGGACGCAGCGCGGGACGACTCCTGGTGGGCCGACGCCTGGGCCAATGCCCAGTGGATCCACGCGGCCAAGAACTCCGTCATCATCGGCGTCGCCTCGACCATCTTGGCCACCGTGCTAGGAACCATCGCCGCCCTCGGCCTGTCGCGGCCGGAAATGCCGTTCCGCCGCGCCATCATGGGCCTGCTGATCTCGCCGATGATCGTGCCGCTGATCATCACCGCGACCGGGCTGTTCTTCTTCTATTCGGCGACCGGCCTCGCCCACACCTATGTCGGCATCATCATGGCGCACGCCACGCTCGGCATTCCCTTCGTCATCATCACGGTGACGGCGACGCTGGTCGGCTTCGACCATTCCCTGACGCGCGCCGCCCTCAATCTCGGCGCACCGCCGGTGACTGTGTTCCGGGAGGTGACGCTGCCGCTGATTCTGCCCGGTGTCATCTCCGGCGCGCTGTTCGCCTTCGTCACATCCTTCGACGAGGTGGTCGTGGTGCTGTTCGTCGCCGCCTACGACCAGCAGACCATTCCGCGGCAGATGTGGAACGGCATCCGCGAGCAGATCTCGCCGACCATCCTGGCCGTGGCGACGATCCTGGTCGTCTTCTCCGTCGTGCTTCTGACCGTGCTCGAACTGCTGCGTCGCCGCTCCGAACGCCTGCGCGGCTTGTCGCCGGGTTAAGCGCTTCCCCGACCTGAATACCGGCTTCGCAACCGGCATGGCCGGTGTCGCGAAAGGGGTGGCGCGACGCGCCGCAAAGGCGGAATATCGCCGCGAATTCAACATCGGGGAAACGAGGATGCGCGCGAACGGCGATCAGGAGAGGCTCGTCAGCTGGCATAATGGCGAGAAGGTGTTTTCACCCTTCTCCGGGGCGGAAATGGACCGGCGGCAGGCCGCGCTTCGCGCCCACATGGCGGAGGCGGATATCGATGCCTGCCTGTTCACGTCGATCCACAATATCGGCTATTTCTCCGGCTTCATCTATTGCAGCTTCGGCCGCCGCTACGGTTTCGTCGTCGACCGCGACAAGGCGACGACCATTTCCGCCGGCATCGACGGCGGCCAGCCGTGGCGGCGCAGCCACGGTGACACCGTCACCTATACCGACTGGCGGCGGGACAATTATTTCCTCGCCGTGCAGACCCTGACGAAGGGTGCCAGGCGGCTCGGCATCGAGTTCGACCATGTCAACATGGAGCTCCACCGGCTGCTCGCCGAAGCGCTGCCCGGCGTCGAACTGGTCGATGTCGGCCAGGCGACCATGTGGATGCGCACCATCAAGTCGGACGAGGAAATCGCGCTGATCCGCGAAGGCGCGCGCGTCGCCGATATCGGCGGCGCCGCGGTCGCAGGGGCAGTCCGGCCGGGCGTCGGCGAGCACGAAGTGTCGCTCGCCGGAACCGGGGCGATGGTGCGCGAGATCGCCGGGAGCTTCCCGTTCGTCGAGCTGATGGACACCTGGACGTGGTTCCAGTCCGGCATCAACACCGACGGCGCGCACAACCCGGTGACCAATCGCAAGGTGGAGGCCGGCGACATCCTGTCGCTGAACTGCTTCCCGATGATCTTCGGCTATTACACGGCGCTGGAGCGGACGCT
>DATHRP010000668.1:0-10131 GCA_035465195.1 Afifellaceae bacterium
ATGACGAGCTGATTGCCTGCGGCTTCCTGGCGGAGTGGGAAGCTTCCATCTATCTCGGCAAACTGGCGGTCAGTCAGGCGTTCCGACGGCGGGGAATTCTGAAGGCGATCGTAACAATAGCCGAACGTCTGGCCGTTCGGCGCGGCAAGCACTGGTTGGAGTTGCAGACGCGGATCGAGCTCACAGAGAACCATCGGTCGTTCGAGGCGCTCGGTTTCAAACGCGCTCGAGAAACCGCGCATCCGGGCTACGATCGACCCACAAGCGTCACGATGATGAAGCGTGTCGCTTCCTGCGGCGCAGGTTGACCTCGGATTGTGCCTGCCAATCGCATTCGATAATCATGGTCGGTCCGGTACCAGGTTCGGCGGCATGATCGAGTTCAGGGAATTGCCAGCGATTGCGCCGGATACAAGGTTGCCTGCGTCAGCTGTGCTGCCCAACGACCACAATGGCGGGCCGCCGCTCGAAGTCCCGGAAGATCATGTGCCCGAGTGGGGTGCCGGAGGCATCGGCAATTATTTTGACTGGCGTCGGGCCTGCCGGGAGGCCTGGAAACCCGTACCGCGCGAAACTATGCTACGCCGGCTGAAGAAAGCGCGCGCATGCGGTCTTACATACGAAGAGTAGACCCTGGCGCTGCTTGAAACCGGACGGTACGTGCAACCCGGAGATACCGAGCTGATTGCACGGTTCCGGGCAAAGCGAGGCGCCAGTCCAGCTGCCGGCTGACGCCAGTCAGCTCAACCGGCCGGCTGCATGGGCAAGCATCGTATAGACCTTGCCGGTATCCGACGTCAGATACATCTGCGACATCATCTGGTCGTCGTCGTTCTGCGAGACCTGCTTCAACAGCCGTTCGAAGTCGTCGATATACTGGTCGACCGCATTGCGGAAGTCGCCGTCGCGCTCGTACTTGCGGCGGATCTCGTCGAACGTCTTCTGTCCCTGAAGCGTGTAAAGCCGCCGGGTGAACACGTTGCGCTCACCGCGCTTGTAGCGGTCCCAGAGCTCCACGGACGCTTCGTGATCGATCGCCCGGGCGATATCGACGGAAAGCGAATTCAGCGAATCGACGACCTGCGACGGTGACCGGCGGTCGCCCGACGGCCCGGCGGGTACGGGCCTCGACGGCCTTTCGGCCGGCTGTTCTCCGTCCTCTTCGGTCGAGGCTCGGCGCAGCAGGTCGGCAACCCAGCCACGCGCCTCACCGGTTCCGGACCGTGGCTGGTGTGCGGGACGCAGGCGATCGCCCTCGGAGGAGGGCTCAGGTGCCATGGTTGCGCGGCGCGCTGGTCGGGCAGGGGCTCTGAGATCGCTCTCGATATCGGATCGCGCCATGTCCGACCGTATCATTCGGCCTGCGGCGCTTGCCACCCGAGCCGTACGCTCGACTTCGATTTCCGGTTCGACCGTCTCCGGCTCGCGCATCCGTTGAGGCCGCTCCTGGACAGGCTCCGGCCGTGGATTGACGGACGCCAGGACCGGCGGAGCGGAGGTGTCTAGATCCGGAGCGTAACGGGCGACGAGGCCGGACAATTCATTGATCGCCTCGATCTGTTCGGAAACCGCGCGGCGCATCGCGGAAGTCGTTTCCCGGGCCTCTTCCGGCAAGTCGAGTACTCCGCGGCGCAACTCGCTACGGGTTTCGTCCAGTTCCTTCTGCAGGTCACGGGCGGCCCGGCGCATGTCTTCCGCGGTTTCCCCGAAGCGGCTCGTCGCTTCGCCGACGGCCTGCGTTATCTCCTCGACCAGCCGTCGGGCGGCGGTGCGAACCGATTCCTCGCTGCGGCTGCCGGCGTCGTTGAGCTGCTCCTCGAGCATGGCGCGTGCCGCTTCCACGCTTTCGACGGCGCGCTTGCCTTCGGCGGCAGCCGCCAGGCGCATGGTCTCGAACTGACCGATCGCCGATCGCGCGGCATCTTCGGCCCGGCGACCCATCGCTTCGCTGATCGCGGCGACGCGCTCGTCGGCCGAAGCAATGGTCGATTCCAGCAGGCTCGATGCCGCCTCGGTGGATTCCTCGGTACGCCGCGACAGCGATTCGCCGAGCGCCGCAATCCGTTCCTCGGTATTGTTGAGCGTGCCGGAAAGGATTTCCGTAAGGCCGGACAGGCGTTCTTCCACGGCCTGGGCGTTGGCGGCAAGTGTCGTCGCGATCGCTTCCAGCGCGTCCTTGCGGTCGGTGAGGTTCTCCTCGATGGCGCTGTTGGTCTCCATCAGATGGGCGCTGGCGCCGGAAAGCGAATCCGCCTGTACCTCGAACTGCCCGGCGATCGAACTGATATCGCGGAGCACATGGGTGGATACGTCCCGCAATGTCTTGATCTGGTCGGTCAGGATCGATGTCGACGTGCCGGTATCGCGCGCGGCCGCGTCGAGCGCTTCGCGCAGGTTCTGGGACTGGTCTGACAAGCGGGCTTCGATACCGCCCAGCTGCTCGCCGGCATTCATCAGGATCGACTGGACCTGGCTGTTGGTGCCGTCCAGGCGATCGAGCATCGCCTGCAAACCTTCGCGAAGCTGGTTGTTGGTTGCCGTGACCTGTTCAACGAGGCCGCCGGTGCGCTCGTTGAGCACCGAGACAAGGTTCTCGGCGCTCTCGTCGAGCTGGTTGCTGGCCGCCCGGCTTTGCCGGACAATCGCATTGACGAGGGCGTTGCCGCGATTGTCGACGCTTTCGATGAAGGCCTTGCCCTGCTCCTCGATGCCGGCGATGACGGCGCCGCCGCGGCTCTGGATCGATTCCACCAGTGTGCTGCTGCGTGAATCGAGCAGTCCGGCCAGTTCGTTCTGGCGCGCAGCCAGCATCGCGTTGAGTGTTTCGGTGCGCTCGCTGAGGGTGTTGTTGGTGGCGTCGAGAACGGCCTCGAGCGAATTTGCGCGCTCTGCAATCGCCTGTTCGACATTGATCAGGCGCTCGCCGAAACCGTGGTTGATCTCCGTCATCCGGTTGGCGATCGATTCCGTCAGTTCCGAAGTCCGGCTCGTCAGCGTTTCGCCGAGATTGATCAGCCGCTCGTCAAGTGCCGCGGACATTTCGCTCTGCCCTTCCTGGAAGGCGGAGGCGATATCCCGGGTGCGGGCAACCAGTGTTTCGCTGATCTGCCGGGCCCGGGTGTCGAGCGCCGTGTTGATGCGCGAGAGCCGGTCTTCCAGCGTCTCGCTGAGGCCGTCGGCCTTTAGGGCGAAACTGTCGCCGACTTCCGAAATCCGCGAGATGAAACGGTTTTCGAAACCGGCCAGGCGGCCATCGACGGCCGCTTCCACGGTATCCGCCGAGGAGGCAAGGCGAACGGCGACATCCTCGGCGCTCTTGCGGATGCGTTCGTCGAACCCGCCGAGGTGCGAATCGATGGTTTCACCCATCTGGGCGATACGGGCGTCGATCAGATTGCCGAGCGCTTCGTTTCGCTCGCCAAGGCTGGCGGCAAGCTGACCGCCCTGGATCGAGATCAGGCTCGCCATTTCACCCAGGCCGGACTCGATTTCCGAGCGGATCGACTCGCCCTGGCTGGCCAGTCTGATACTGGCGTCCTCTCCGGCCCGGGCGAAGACCGCCTCGATGTCGGAAAGCTCCTTGCTGATCAGACCGCTGACGGACGCGCCGGCCGATTCCAGCACCTCGCCTGCGTTGGCGAGTGCGGACTGGACGCTTGCCGTCTCGCGCGACACGGTCTCGGTGACCGTTTCCCCCGTGGCCTGCAGCGCTTCGGCGGCGGACGTCAGGTCGCGGCGCGTCTCGTTGAGGTTCTCCAGCATCGTGCGCGAAACCGTCTGGCCGGTCTCGCTGAGCTGCTCGATGACATTTCGGGTGCGTTCGTTCAGCGTCTGGTTGACGATGTCCGTTGCCTTGCCGATCTTGCCGGTCATCTCGTCGGCATGGCTCTGCAGTCGGGCTGTGAGGTCTTCGCCGCGCAGGTTTAGTTGCTCGACATAATTGCCGGCCTGGCTGGTCAGGCGATCGACGAGACTGTTCCCGCGGCTGTCGAGCTGGTCGATCAGCCCGCTGCTGCCGTCGGTCAGGCGTCCGACAATATCGCCGCCGGTTTCGGTCAGCCGTTCGATCAGGCTGGCCGAACGATCCTGCATCTGGTCGACGAAACCGCTGCTGAATTCGTCCATGCGCTGCAGCAGGTCGTTGCCGTCCACGGAGACGGCAGCCTCGATCCGCTCGCCCGCGCTGTGCAGGCCCTTCAGGAGGGCGGCGGAGCGCTCGCCGAGCGTCTGCCCCAGGCGCGCCTGTGCCGCATCGAGTTTGCCCGTGATCTGCGAACTCGTGCTGCCGAGCCTTTCGGCAATCTCTTCACTTGCCCGGGTGAGATGCTCCAGCGCCTCCGCGCTACGGCCGCTGATCTCGCCTGCGAGTTTCTGACCGGTATCGGCGATGCGACCGATCAGTCCGTCGCCCTGCTCAGCCAGCGTGTCGGCAATTGTCGAATTGGTCGCAGTCAGCCGCGCCACCAGATCGTCGCCGCGGGTGGCAATCGTCTGTGAAAGCTCGTCGTTGGCTTCCTTCAGCTGAGTAAAAAGCCCGCTGGTCTGGGTCGCCACGCCGCTGGTGATCTGGTCGCCGGTGTCGCGCAGCGAAACGGTGATCGTATCGCCATGCTCCTTCAGCGCGGCTGCGAGTTTCTCTGCCGCTTCCCTCGCGGCCGTACTGATCTGGTCGGTGGTCTGTCCGAGTTCCTGGGCAAGGCTCGTGTGAGTGCCCTCGATCGCCTGCCGGACGCGTTCGGAATTGTTTATGATCGCTTCGCGTTCGTTGACCAGTTCCTCGAGCAGTCGACGGACGCGATGTTCATTGTCCGTGTAGGACCGTTCGAGCGAATTGACCTCGTTGTGGACAAGGACTTCAAGCTCGCTGGCCCGCGCCAGTGCCCGCTCGATCCCATCGCCCATCGCCGCCACTTCGCGCCGGATCGCCTGGCCGACCGTGACAATCGATTCCTTGGCGATGTTTTCGGGCTCGGCGAGCCGCATGGCGACTTCCGTCATTGTGCGCGAGACGATGCGCATCTCCTGGCTGCGCCAGATCAGTAGCGCCATCACCCAGAACATCACGATCGGCACGGCAATTCCGGCCGCGAGCGCGATCAGGTGTGGCGCGTCGCGCAACTGGTCGGCCGAGGAGACCGCGGCGATGTCGGCGCGCCAGAGGCTCAGGCCGAGCCCGATTCCGAGACCGGCCCATACGACGCTCAGGATGAAAGCTGTCCAGAAGGGCGCGAGAGACGGCCGCTTCTGCAAGCCGTAAAGCAGGTTGCCGATCGACCGCACATCGTCGTTGGCTGGGCGCCTCGTCCGCGATGAGCGTTCCGCATTGGCTTCCGCCGCCCGTTCGGCTCGTGCCGCCCGCCGTTCAGCCCGGCGATCACCGGCACTTTCCGACGATTGCCGGCTGCGCCTGTGAGGTTCGGTATCTACAGCGGCAGGATGGAGGGACTCGATTCTTGCGCCCTTTGCCGGTCCCGCATCCGGTTCGGGGGAGGGCGTATCCACTTCCGGCGAAAGATCGGCAGCCGAACCGAAGTCGATGCGCAACGCCTCTTCTACTGCGGAAAGGGCCGCCTCGGTTGCGTCTGACTTTGATATCTTACCCATTATCTACTCGTCCCAGGCTTCTACGCGCCAACAATGCCACCACCGCGCTTCTATCACCGTGCTTTCGTCCACCGCGTCTGAGCCATATGGGCAAGGCATCGTCACATTGCGTCAGTGCGCTGTGCGTATGCCGGCCCGAAGTGAATCGGTTGATATGCAATGTCCCGGTTCCGGTCCGCCACCGGATCAGGTGCTCCATCAACCGGCCATCCCAGCCAGCTGCCTCCCCAAATACCCGAGGCCAGTCTAGTGGCACTGGATTGGCGTTTAAAGGGAAAAAACGCCGTCATTGTCAGCCATCAGCAGAATTTTCTCGTTCGATGGTTGCCGTGTTATATTAATGGGCAGCAGTGTATTAACCATTAATTCCAGCGGCACGGGCCTGCAACTGCAATGACCGAATCAGCAAATGACTTGCCAATTCTCAACGAAAACTGGCTGAAAAGGCAGTCAATGAACGACCCGGATCTTGAGGTCGAGATCCTGTCCTTGTTCATTAATGAGGCGGAGCGACTGATTCGCCAGATCGGCGAGACTGAGAGTGCGGCGAAGCGGCTCGAGCGGTTTCATGCGATCAGAGGGTTGGCGAGCAATATCGGAGCTGAAAAGCTGGCCAAGATCGCGGCCACCCGGCAGAACGGCGATGACGATGACGTCAATGAGATCAGGACGGCCGTCGACAATGTGATTGCCTATATCACTACCGCCGACGGCGATATCCAGGCCCTCTGACGAATCCGAAAAGGGTGGTTTCCAACGGTCATTTGGCCGCGGCGGTGTATATCGGCGGGCGCTTGACAGACGGCGCGGCGTCCCTAGGTTGGCGGCAAGACTGCGGATCCCTTCCGGACCCGATCGATCTCCTGAAGGACAATATGGCGAAGATCACATTCATCGGTCCGGACGGGACCCGGTATGATATCGAAGCCGAGTCCGGTTCGACTGTCATGGAAGCGGCAATCAAGAACGGCGTACCGGGTATCGAGGCGGAGTGCGGCGGTGCCTGTGCTTGCGCCACCTGTCATGTCTATGTCGACGATGCCTGGGCGGCGAAGACGGGTGAGCCGGAGCCGATGGAAGAGGACATGCTGGATTTTGCCTATGACGTGCGGCCGACGTCGCGCCTGTCGTGCCAGATCCGGGTGTCCGACGATCTTGACGGCCTCGTCGTCTCGGTACCCGAGCGGCAGGCCTGAGACGCCTGAAGAAGACCCGGGCACCGCACCGTGCCGGAGGGCGGATTATGCAAGAAGCCTTGATTGAGACCGATGTCGCTATAATCGGCGCAGGGCCGGTCGGCCTGTTCGCTGTGTTCGAACTTGGCCTTCTCGATCTTCGTGCCCATCTCGTCGACATTCTCGACCGCCCGGGCGGGCAGTGCACCGAGTTATATCCGGAGAAGCCGATCTACGATATTCCGGCCGTCCCGAAGGTATCGGCGCAGGGTCTGGTCGACCGGCTTGTGGAACAGATCGAGCCATTCGGCGCGACGTTCACGTTCAACGAAATCGCCACGAGTCTCGAAGGCGATGTCGAGACCGGTTTCCGGATCCGGACCGACGCCGGCACCGAGATCCGTTCAAGGATCGTAGTCATCGCGGCAGGCGGAGGCTCGTTCCAGCCGAAACGGCCGCCCATTCCGGGCATCGAGGCTTTCGAGCAGAAAAGCGTCTTCTATTCGGTGCGCCAGATCGAGGCGTTCCGTGACCGCGATCTGCTCATCGTCGGCGGCGGTGACAGTGCACTCGACTGGACGCTCAATCTGGAGCCGGTCGCCCGAAGCCTGACCCTCGTCCACCGCCGGCCGCAGTTCCGCGCAGCACCTGACAGCGTCAACAGGATGTTCGCTCTGCGCGACTCCGGCAGGATCCGCTTCATCGAGGGGCAGGTGACGGCGCTCACTGGAGCCGGCGGCGAATTGTCCGCGGCGACGGTGAAGACCGCGGACGGTGATGTCGATGTTCCGTGCTCGCGGCTGCTGCCGTTCTTCGGACTGACGATGAAGCTCGGGCCGATCGCCGGGTGGGGCCTCGAATTCGAGGACAACCTTGTTCCTGTCGACACAGCCGCATTCCAGACGTCGCGCCCAGGCGTGTTCGCGATCGGCGACATCAACACCTATCCGGGCAAGCTGAAACTGATTCTCTCGGGCTTCCACGAGGCAGCGCTGATGGCCCAGGCGGCAAAGCGCATTGTCCATCCCGAAGAGCGCGTAGTGTTCCAGTACACGACGTCTTCGTCGAGCCTGCAGAAGAAACTCGGGGTGATTTCCTAGCTGGTCGCCTTGGCCTGCTCGGCCAGCTGGTTGAGCCGCTTTTCCTCGTCGGCGTCGAACTTGTCCTGGGCGGCATTCATGCGCGAGACCACATCCTTGCTTATCACCGAGACGATCTTGGAAACCGTTTCGCAGTCCGACTGTGAAGGTATCTGTTTCAGCTTGCGCTCAAGTTCGGCGGCATAGGCCTCGGCGATCCTGACGTGGACACGTTCGTGAGCCTCGGCATAGGCCGCGAAATCGTCCCATTTGCGGGCCAGTTCCGGCGATGCGGACGCACGTTCCTTCCATTTCGGGAGCGTCACGTCGGCCTTTATCCGGATCTGGGCGGTGGCGACCCGGCAGAAGCCAGGCGCTTCGGCGACCTGCACGCGCTGTTCCATGGAGATGCGGGCAGCCGCGAGAGCACGCCCCTTGCCGGGAATATGGGGGCCGCGTAGCGCGAGCTGGCGTTCTATCGTTCGTTCATTGGTGCCGCTGACCTGGTAATAACCGACACTCACCTCGGCCTTCGGGGTGGTGTTGCAGCCCGCCAGAACGAGAGCGATAGGCACAAGGAGAACGTAACGCATTTTACCCAGGCTCACCTGTCACGATTGAGATTTCCGCCAAGACAACCCGATGCAGAGTCTCATTCATTGATGACCAATCGGTTCACAAAAATCCAGACAATAATTTCCGTTGGGCCATTATTCTGCCGGAAGTGTTGCCGGATCATTTCGCCAGGCGAATTCGCGGCCCGGAATCGGATGCCGGGGCACCATCATTGCCAGCAGGAGGGATGCCACCGCCATCGCCGCACCGCTCAGGAAGACCGCCGCCGGGGAAACCAGCCAGACCAGTCCGAAAGCCGCCGGTATGCCGACGGCAGCTATGTGGTTGATGGTAAAGGCGACACCAGCCGTCGGCGCGATGTCGGCCGGGTCGGCGATCTTCTGGAAATAGGTCTTCATTGCAATCGACAGCGCGAAGAATGCGTGGTCGATCACGTATAGGCCCGCTGCAAGGAAGGCGTTCTCGACAAAGGCGTAGGCGACGAACACCGCGATCAGACCGACATATTCCGCGCAAAGTGCATTGCGTTCGCCGAAGCGGCCGATCAAGGCGCCGATCCTGGGCGCGAAAGCCATGTTGAACAGGCAGTTGACGAGAAACAGCATCGCCACCTGTTGCACTTCGTAGCCGAATTTTTCGACCATCATAAACGAGGCGAAGACTGTGAAGATCTGGCGCCTGGCGCCGCCCAGGAATGTCAGCGCATAGTAGAGCCCGTAGCGCTTGCGCAAAACGAGTTGGCGGCGTTGCGGCATCTCTTCGGCAAAGGTGGGGAAGGCAAACCAGAGGAATGCCACCATCGCCAGTGCGATCATGCCGGCGACAAGGAACAGGATCGCGAAATCGAGCTGCAACGCCTGCCAGGTCACGGCGATAAGGCCGAATGCCAGGAGTTGCGCGAACGCCGAAACCGCGAGGATTCGTCCCATCAGACGCGGCGCGTCCGCTTTAGGCAGCCATTGAAGCGACAGGCTCTGGGCCATCGTGTCATAATAGTGAAAGCCGATCGACATGACGAAGGTCGTGGCATAGAGCCCGTCGGCGCTCGGGAAGTAGCCGGTTGCGGCAACACCGACGCCGAGCAATGCCAGCGAGGCGAGGGCAAGCGTCTGCTCGCGCATCAGAAACAGCAGATAGACGGCCAGGAAAGCGAGGAAGCCCGGGATCTCCCTAATCGATTCCTGGAAGCCGATCTCGCGGCCGGTCAACGCCAGGTCCTCGACCGCGAAATTCTTGACCAGCGTCCACCAGACGGCAAACGCGAGCTGCATGGTCGCGGCCATGATCATCAGCATGACAAGGGGTGTGCGCCATCCCGTGGCGGCGGAGGGAAGGACGGACTGGCGCATCGGGGTGCCGTATCAGCGCGCCGACCGTCAGGCAAGCGAATGATCGCGGCCTTCGTCCGGCCTTATGCCTGAACACGGTAGTCGCGTCCGGTGATTGATCCGGCCGGCCTGCTGTTGGATAGTCGGGGCAGGTGGGACGCAGGGAAGACATTCGGTCTTGGGCGATAATCGGTTCCGGAATTTCGTGCTCGGAGTGGGCCTGGCGGTGATGATCGGCTGGGTGCTCTATATCGGCCAGAGCATCCTCATTCCCGTCATTGCCAGCGTGATCGTCGCCTATATCCTGATGACGCTGGCAAGACGCATGGCGGAATTGCCGCTGATCGGGCGGGCAGCGCCGGGGTGGCT
>DATHRP010000669.1:0-12326 GCA_035465195.1 Afifellaceae bacterium
GACGAGATCCGCAAATTTCCCATGCTTCAGCCGGACCAGGAGTACATGCTCGCCAAGCGCTATATCGAGCATGAAGACCGCGACGCTGCCCACCAGCTCGTGACCAGCCATCTGCGCCTGGTCGCCAAGATCGCCATGGGATACCGTGGTTACGGCCTGCCGATCGGCGAGGTGATCTCCGAAGGCAATGTCGGCCTGATGCAGGCCGTCAAGCGTTTCGATCCGGAGAAGGGCTTCCGCCTTGCCACCTATGCCATGTGGTGGATCAAGGCGGCGATCCAGGAATATATCCTGCGCTCCTGGAGCCTCGTGAAGCTCGGCACCACCGCCAACCAGAAGCGGCTCTTCTTCAATCTCCGCAAGGTCAAGAGCCAGATTTCCGCTCTGGAAGAAGGCGAATTGCGCCCCGAGCATGTCAGCCAGATCGCCGAGAAGCTGAACGTCAGCGAGGCGGAAGTGATCTCCATGAACCAGCGCCTGTCCGGCGATGCCTCGCTCAATGCGCCGATCCGCGCCGCCGAGGGCGAGGCCGGCGAGTGGCAGGACTGGCTCTCCGACGACGACGCGGAAGACCAGGAGACGATGCTGATCGAGCAGGACGAACTGGAACAGCGCCGTGCCATGCTGGCCGATGCGCTGGAGGTTCTCGACGAGCGTGAGAAGCGGATATTCGAGGCGCGCCGGCTTTCCGACGAACCGCTGACTCTTGAGCAGTTGTCCGAGGAGTTCGACGTCAGCCGCGAGCGCATCCGGCAATTGGAAGTGCGTGCGTTCGAGAAGGTCCAGAAGGCGGTCCGCAACGCCTCGCGCGAGCGCGACCGCGCACGCACGACGATGATCGAAGCCGCAAGCTAGCGCCGGTCAGGCCGTTCGCAGCTGGGCCCGCAGCCAGCGCACGGGCCTGCCGTCTATGACCAGCAGTCCGGCGGAAATCAGCACCATGCCGGCAAGGTCGGACACCGCCAGCCCCTCGTTCAGGAATGCCATGCCGAGCAGCACCGCGCTCGGCGGGATGAGAAGCGTTACCAGCATGACGTTGGTCCCGCCGGCGCGGGAAATGATCCTGAAGAACAGGATGTAGGCAAGCGCCGTCGACAGTATGGCGAAGCCGACAGTCGCCCATATTGCGCCTTGGCCCGGCATGGGCAGGGACCAGGGCCGGTCGACCGCAAGGGCAATCGGCAATACGAGAGCGCTCGATGCGGTCAACTGACAGGCGGAAGAGACCGCGGGGTCTATGCCACGGAAGCTTTTGCCGACTACGGCAGAGAAGCCGTAGCTCACCGTCGCGCCGAGCATGGCGAACGACGCCAGGAGCGCGGCACCCAGACCGCCCAGCGCCATCGGTCCGATCATCACCGTAACGCCGGCAAAGCCGATCAGGATGCCCGTCGCCTTGCGCGCCGTGATCTTCTCGTCGGCCGTCAGCCAGTGAGCAATCAGCAGGGTGAAGACCGGCGTCATCGCGTTGAGGATACCGGCCGCACCCGCGCCGATGCGCGGCGTCGCATAGACGATCAGCACGAACGGGATCGCATTGTTGAGCAGGCCCATCAGCAGGTAGAGACGCAGGATGCGACGGTCGGTCGGATAGGCGCGCCCGGTCGCGACGACGAAAAGGTGCAGAACCAGCGCGGCGAGAGCGACACGAAGCAAGACCAGCGAGAAGATCGGAATGTCCGTTGCCGCGATCTTGATGAACAGGAACGACGCGCCCCACAGCAGCGACAATACCGCCAGCATCAACCAGCTCTGCGCGTCGATCTCCTTATGGGCGGCTGAATTCGCATTCATCGGCGGAACGCCTTCAATTGACCGGACGCCCGCTTAGCCCGCCGTTTCGGCTTCAGCCACCCGTTTCTTGGCAGCCCGGCCCCTGCGGCTGGCGATGAATATGCCGCAGACGATGCATGCGGCGCCGGCGACATGTGCCGGCGTCAGACGTTCACCCAGGAAGACCATGGCAAGGATGACGCCGAAAAACGGCGTCAGGTGAAAAAAAGGGCTTGCCCGGTTCGGCCCGATCAGCTCGACGCCGCGGTTGAAGCACATGTAGGAAACCGCGGACGGAAACAGCACGACATAGACCAGCGCCAGCGTCGTCCCGAGGTTCCAGTCGACCCGCGCTCCGGTGGAGAGCTCCCACAGGTAGAACGGTAGGATCATCACGCTGCCGATCCCGATCGTTCCGGACAACAGGCTCAGCCAGTGGATCGGCGGCCGGCGCATCAGCATCGTCGAGTAGAAGGCATAGATGAGCATGGCAACGAGGAAGATCACGTCGCCGGGATTGAGTTCAAGCGCGGCGAGCAGTGTTACATCGCCGTTCGTGACGATCACCGTCACTCCTGTCAGCGACAGGACGATGCCGGCGAGCTGGCCTGCAGTCAGCCGCTCTCGCAGGATCACGAATGCGAAGGCCGCCACCAGCAGCGGGAACATCGACTGCATGAGCAGCACGTTGAGCGCGATCGTATAGTTGAGCGCCGTATATTGCAGGGTGTTGAACGCACCGATGCCCGACGCGCCGAGCAGAACCAGGATGGCCCAGCGCTCGCGCATTACCGGCCAGTCCCGTTTCAGATGCGGCCAAGCGAACGGCAGAAGCACGAGGAACGCACAGGTCCATCGCAATTGCGACAGCGCGACAGGTGGAAAAGACCCGGCCACCGCCCGCCCGACGATTGCGTTGCCCGCCCAGCACAACATGGTGATCGGCAGCAGGATATAGGCCTGGCCGAACAGCCAGCGAAAACAGGCGACGAGTTGGGTCATGCGGCCCGATTACCGCCTGAACCGCGTTTTGTCACCGGGATTCTGCGGTCCGAAATGTCAGGATAGCCGCCGGCACGAAGGCCAGGCGATGGCTCACGCCCCCGCCCGTGCCGGCCACGGTGAAAAGCAGTCCGCGGATTTCCCTCGGTTTTGACTCAAAGTCTCGTCGTTTAGGTCCTTTTAACTATTGATTTATTGTTAACTGGAACCCGGCCCCGGCCGGATTTATTGGAGTCATTTCAGGCCGATCCAACAATAATAAAAGGCGGACGAAATGCGGTTATTCAACAAACGTCGTATGATCGAACGGGTCGAGGAACGCCGGCCGACATTCGGATTTCTCGAGGTGCGCACGGAGAGCGGAGCGCCACTCGCCCAGGCAACATTGCGCGATACTTCGCGCCACGGCGCGATGATCCGTTCATGCCCGCCGCGCGTCCTGCCCGAGCGAGTCAATCTCTGGTTCCCAAAGGAACAGCTCGATATCGGCGCTTCGGTCCGCTGGTGCCAGGGCGAGGATTTCGGTGTCCTATTCGACCATGTGGTCGAGGTGTGGGTCGTCAACACCAAGCGCAAGGACCGGATCGACGTCGTCACCAGCCACCTGGAAAAGGCCGGCGTCTAGCCCCGCGGCCCATAAGAGAAAATTTACCACAGGATTAAATGCGGCAGCCTCGGCGGCCGCGAGAGCCCCGCATTAAGCGTCTGGCGGCTTTTATCGGCTATTCTCGACCATGTCGGGGCAGGCCCTGACTCCGGCTTGAAACCACGTATTCCGGCATGCTGTTTTTTAAGAAGAAGACATTCCAGCGCAAGGATGAGCGCTATCCGGCATTCGTCTATGTCGAGATCAGCGCGCTCAATGGCGCGCCTCTGGCCGCGGCAACGGTCCATGAAATCTCGCGAAGCGGCGCCCAGATCAAGCTGCAGTCCGACCAATCCCTGCCCGAGCGGATTCACCTGTGGTTCCCGAGGCACAGCATAAAGGTCGACGCTACCATTCGCTGGTCGTCGGACCGGCAGATCGGCGTGGAGTTCGACGAGCCGATCGACATTCCGACAGCCGGAACGGACCGCAAGGACCGTATCGACGTTGTGACACGTCATCTGGAACGCGCCGGGATCTGACCGTCAAGACTGCGCCCAAGGCGTTTGCATATCGTTCCGCAAGCCGCTATGACTGCCCTATCCGAGGGGTGTGCACGGGTTTCCCGTCCACTGAGATGGCCATAACCGCCGAAGCGGGGCCGAACCCTTTGAACCTGATCCGGATCATGCCGGCGAAGGGACGGATGGTTCTCCCGCCCGCCTCCCAAGCGCCTGCATCGGTCCCAACCGGAGCCGGCAGTGCCGATGCGCGACAAGGTCACGAAGGCCGTATCACCGATGCTTGTCCTGGTGGGCGTCGTCGCCACGTGGGAAACAGCCGTGCGGCTGGCTGATACACCGGCTTTCATACTTCCGCCGCCGAGCCTTATCGCGACCGCTTTCCTCGCCCAGCCGGGCTACTTTCTCCATCACGCCGGCATTACCGCAATGGAAATCCTTCTGGGTCTCGTTGCGGGCATCCTCGGCGGGATCGTTACGGCCCTCGTCATCAACGCGTCCGCGACCCTGTCGCGGCTGGTCGGGCCGGCGCTGGTTGCCAGCCAGGCCCTGCCTGTCTTCGCGGTCGCCCCGCTGCTGGTAATCTGGTTCGGCTACGGCATCACATCGAAAATCATCATGTCGGCGCTGATCATCTATTTTCCGGTCGCCACCGCCTTTTCCGACGGCCTTAAGCGTACCGATCCGGGCCTGCTCGATCTTGCGCAGCTGAACGGCGCGGATCGGATGCAGTCCTTCTCCCTGATCCGCATTCCCGCGGCCCTGCCGGCGCTCGGCTCCGGGCTGCGTGTTGCGGCCGGCGTCGCGCCGATCGGCGCCATCGTAGGCGAGTGGGTCGGCGCGTCGGGCGGACTGGCCTTTATCATGCTGCAGGCCAATGCCCGCATGCAGACAGACGACGTTTTCGTTGCGCTGGTGCTGCTGGCACTGATGGCGCTCGTCCTGCGCGCCGCAATCGATGCGATCGTCAGGCACTTTCTGTTCTGGGTGCCCGGCGAACGGTCGCCGTTACCGACCACTGTCTGAATTTCAACGCAACAACAGGATCACCCCATGCTGCGCATACTCCTCGCCCTCGCATTCACCCTCGCCGCCAGCCTTCCGGCGGCGGCGGCCGACCGGCTGACCGTGCTCCTCGACTGGTTCGTCAACCCGGACCACGCACCGCTGGTCATCGCAGCCGAAAAGGGATATTTCAGAGATGTCGGGCTGGAAGTGGACCTGATCCCGCCGGCAGATCCCAGCGCACCGCCGAGGTTGGTGGCCGCGGGCCAGGGCGACATCGCCATATCCTACCAGCCCAACCTCTATCTCCAGGTTGCCGAAGGCCTTCCGCTCGTCCGCTTCGGCACGATCGTCTCAACCCCGCTCAATGCGCTCGTCGTGCTCGACGACGGACCCGTGAAGACGCTTGCGGACCTGAAGGGCAAGACCGTCGGCTTCTCGGTCGGCGGTTTCGAGGACGCACTTCTGAAGATGATGCTGTCGGAGGCCGGTCTCGACCTGTCGGACGTCGAACTGGTCAACATCAATTTCGCACTGTCGCCTTCGCTGATCACCGGCAAGGTCGACGCGGTGATCGGCGCGTTCCGCAATTTCGAGCTCAACCAGCTGGCGCTTGAGAACCACACGGGGCGCGCATTCTACCCGGAGGAACACGGGGTGCCCGCCTATGATGAACTGATCTATCTCACCCGTCGGGACATGGCAGACGATGATAGGCTGCCACGCTTCCTGGCAGCGGTCGAAAAGGCAACCCTCTACCTCACGAACCATCCGGACGAGGCTTTGGCTCTGTTCCTGAAAGCCCATCCCGATCTCGACAATCCGCTCAATCGCCGGGCTTTCGCCGATACCCTGCCGCGCTTTTCGAAGAGCCCGGCCGCACTCGATCCGGGCCGCTATGAGCGGTTTGCGCACTTCATGAAGGAACAGGGTCTGATCGACACGATCGCACCGCTGGAGAGCTATGCGATCACGCTGAAATAGGCCGCGTCAGGACGCTCCCCAGGCAGCCATCACTTCCTTGAAGAGGGCTTCGCCCTCACCGCCTTTCTCGAATGTGATCAGCGCGCGCTTCTGGTCCTTGAACAGCAACGGCATGTCGAACCAGCTGCCGTCGCGCAGCGTGGCGATATTGGTGGAGACCTGGTCGGACTTGTCGGACAGCGCGATCCAGAACATGGAGTCCGTCACCGGCACGCCGGCGCCGACGAGCGGCTGGCCGCGCGCCTGTTCGTTCGGCTTGAGGACAATCGCCGGGATCCGCTCGATGGCCGAATCCGACATGTTCTCTATGCCGTCGAAGGTGATTTCGATCAAATGGCTCGCCGGCAGACCCGGATCGGTATTCTTGGCAATCGTGATGACGACATCGATGTTCGGATCGGTAACGTCGATCCGACCCTGGATTGCCGGCAGGCCGTCGGGCTGCTGCACCTTCGTCCAGGTGACCTTGCCTTCGGATGCCTCGCCGGGCGTGTCGTCGACGCCCTGTGTATAGTAGATCGCTCGCTGGCCGCTTATGCCGACGGTGTCGGTGCCGACATCAACATTGGCCGGTCCGGCCGCGCCGGTCACGACGGGATCCGATTCCGGCAGGCCGCCTGCAGCCGGGCTGCCGGCCGCGGCAGCCGTCGTCATCGTTCCCTCTGCCGGAGATCCGTCGGTCGCTCCGTCCTGGCTGGTCGAGGCCAGCGGCGAGGCAGGCTCGTCCATCGGCTTCTCCATGCCGGCGGCATTCGTCATCGGCTGGATCGTCATGCCCGGCTCCGAACCGCGCAATTCGTTGTTGACGCTGTCGGCGCGAACCACGTCGCCAAGCCGTTCCTCGCTCTTGGCAAGTGCCGATCCGCCCGCGTCGGCCGCTCCCGCATTTGCCGGCGCAGTGTCGTTCGCGGCACCATCGGCGACAACGATGTCGCCGCTTCCGCCATCGCCCCCGGGCGACGCATCGGCGACCATCGGCTCTTCCGGGGCGGAAAAGCGATCGATGAAAGCCGTGACCTCGTCCTGATACTTGTAACCGAGCACCGACGCGCCGCCACCGGCCAGCACGATCAGCCCGAGCAGGATGAATAGCGGAGCGCGAGACGGCCGGATCTCAACCGGCCGCCGCGGCAACTGATGACCGGGGCCCGGCGATCCGTAGTCGATCAGGGCTTCGGACGGCCGCCGCTCGTCTTCGTCGTCCAGCTCCTCGATATCCGGACCGGGCGACGCTTCGTGAAGGCCGATTTCCGCCTCGAATTCGAGAGGATCAATTTCGTCCAGCGCATATTCCGCCTCGACTTCCGCGATCGACTTTTCCAGCAACTGGTGCTGGGCCTCGATACTTTCGGCGGAAAGCGGTGGGTCCACACTGGTCAACTGCCGCGCAATCGTCGCCCTGGCGCGCTCATAGATCGCCCGCCGCATATCGGCGGTATGATCAGGTACGTTCTCGATGGAACGCCGGAGAATTGATTTATAGTCGGGCATTTACTCTATATAACTGGATTCGCTGGCCGCCGGAAACGATTAATCCTCAAACGGGTCGCGGACAAGGATCGTATCATCCCGCTCGGGACTTGTGGATAACAGAGTTACCGGCGTCTCGATCAACTCTTCGATATGCCGGACATATTTGACCGCCTGCGCGGGCAGTTCCGCCCAGGTCCTGGCGCCAGCCGTTGATTCCTTCCAGCCCTCCAATGTTTCGTAGATCGGGACGACCCTGGCCTGTGCGCCCTGACTCGCCGGCAACCGGTCGATACGCTTTCCGTCCAGCTCGTAGCCGATACAGACCCTGATTTCCTCCAACCCGTCGAGAACGTCAAGCTTTGTCAGCGCAATTCCATCGGTGCCGCAAATCCGGGCCGTCTGCCGGACCAGCACGGCATCGAACCAGCCGCAGCGCCGCTTTCGGCCTGTCACCGTGCCGAATTCGTGTCCCTTTTCGCCGAGAAACTGGCCGATTTCGTTGTCCTGCTCCGTCGGGAACGGCCCCTCGCCGACCCGGGTTGTATATGCCTTGGTGATCCCGAGCACGTAGCCAACCGAGCCCGGGCCGATACCGCTGCCGCTGGAAGCCTGTCCGGCGACCGTGTTCGAGGATGTGACGTAGGGATACGTGCCGTGATCGATATCGAGCAGCGCACCCTGGGCGCCCTCGAACAGGATCCGGTCGCCGGCCCGGCGCGACCTGTCGAGCAGTTCCCAGACCGTATCCATGTAAGGCAGAACCTGGCCGGCGACGCTGGCGAGTTCGTCGTAGATCATCGCGCCGTCGACCTCCTCCTGCCCCAGCCCCCGGCGCAGCGCATTGTGGTGCGCCAGCAGGCGGTCAAGCTTGGAGGGAAGCGTTTCCAGGTTGGCGAGGTCCATCAGACGGATCGCCCGGCGCCCGACCTTGTCCTCGTAAGCCGGCCCGATACCGCGCTTGGTCGTACCGATCCGCGTGCCGGCGTTGGAGGTCTCGCGGAACGCATCGAGGTCGCGGTGCAGCGATAGGATCAGCGTGACATTGTCGGCGATGCGCAGATTGTCCCGGCTGACCGCAACACCCTGCCCGGCAAGCCGCTCGACCTCGGCGACCAAAGCATGCGGGTCGAGCACCACACCGTTACCGATGACGCCTAGCTTTCCGGGCCGCACCACGCCGGACGGCAGCAGGCTCAGCTTGTAGGAAATGCCGTCGACGACAAGCGTGTGACCGGCATTGTGTCCGCCCTGGAACCGGACCACCACGTCCGCCCGCTCCGACAGCCAGTCGACAATCTTGCCTTTTCCCTCATCGCCCCACTGCGAGCCGACCACGACGACATTTGCCATTTCTGCGTCCTGTTCTTTTCAACGTGAAGCCCCGGAGCAAGGCCGGGGCTTGCACGCTCTTATAGTCCCGTTTCCCCGGGATTTCGAGTGCCTCGGTCAGAGCCGTTCGCAAGATCAGGCGCCCGATCTTCGGCCGGCCTCAGAATTGCAGCGGTTTCACCTGGATCACCAGCGGCAGCGACTGCACCTTCGCGAGCGTCGGCGCGTCGATATCCTGGTCGACCGATATCAGCGCGATGGCATCCCCGCCTTCGCGGTCCCGACCGAACTGCATGCGGGCGATATTGATGCCCGCGCTGCCGAGCGTCGTGCCGAGATTGCCGATGAAGCCCGGCTTGTCCTGGTTGGTGATGTAGAGCATCTTCTCCGAAAGTTCGGCTTCCATGTTGATGCCCTTGATCTGGATGATCCTGGGTTTGCCATCGGAGAACACCGTGCCGGCGACGGAGCGCTCCTGCCGGTCGGTGATCACGGTCAGCCGGATATAGGTCTCGTAGGCGCCGCTCTGCGCCCGCCGGACCTCTTCCACACGGATACCGCGGTCGCGTGCATAAGCGGGTGCGGATACCATGTTCACCGTCTGCAATTGCGGTTGCAGGAACCCGGCAAGGGCTGCGGCCGTCATTGCCTTGACGTTCAACTCCGCGACCGTGCCTTCATATTCCAGCTTGACCGACTGGACGCCGCTTTCCGTCAACTGGCCTGCAAACGAGCCGAGTTGTTCGGCAAGCCGCACGAATGGTGTGAGGATCGGCGCCTGCTCGGCCGAAATCGAGGGCATGTTGATCGCGTTCTGCACCGCGCCGGTGGTCAGATAGTCGCTCATCTGCGCGGCGATCTGGATCGCGACATTCTCCTGCGCCTCGCTGGTCGAAGCGCCGAGATGCGGCGTGCAGATGACGTTCGGCGCATCGAACAGCACGTTCTCCATCGCCGGCTCCACGGAAAAGACGTCGATCGCCGCGCCAGCCACCTTTCCAGAGTGGAGTGCCTCGGCGAGCGCTTCCTCCACCACGAGCCCGCCGCGCGCGCAGTTGATGATTCGCACGCCGTCCTTGCACCTGGCGATCGCCGCCGCGTCGATGATGTTGCGGGTCTTGTCGGTGAGCGGGGTGTGCAGCGTGATGAAATCGGACCGCCGCAGCAGTGTTTCCAGATCGACCTTTTCGACGCCCAGTTCCATCGCCCGCTCCTCCGACAGGAAGGGGTCGAACGCAATCACACGCATCGCCAGGCCGCAGGCGCGGTCGGCGACGATCGAACCGATATTGCCGCAACCGATCACGCCGAGCGTCTTGCCGGTTACCTCGACGCCGACGAAGCGGGACTTCTCCCACTTGCCGCCGCGAGTCGACGCGTCGGCAGCCGGAAGCTGGCGGGCGCTGGCGAGCAGCATGGCAACGGCGTGCTCGGCCGTGGTGATCGAATTGCCGAACGGCGTGTTCATCACGATCACGCCCTTCGAGGTTGCGGCGGGTATGTCGACATTGTCGACGCCGATACCGGCCCGGCCGACGACGCGCAGGCGATCCGTCGCCTCCAGCAGCTTTGCCGTCACCTTGGTGGCGGAGCGGATCGCCAGACCGTCATAATCGCCGATCGCGGCAAGCAGCGCGTCCTTGTCCTTGCCGAGTTCCGGGCGGAAGTCGGCCTCGATGCCGCGCTCCTTGAAAATGTTGACCGCGGTGTCGGAAAGGGCGTCTGATATCAATACTCTGGGTGCCATGGTTTCACCTTTGGTTCAGCCCGCGGGCAGGCCGCCGGCCGGATAAATCGGATTGGATGGACGCGGGCGCGATCGCGCGCCCGATGGTCAGGCCGCCTGCTGCCGGTCGGACAGCACGGATGCGAAGGACCAGTCGAGCCAGCCCGTCAACGCTTGCAGATCGGACGCCTTGACCGTCGCCCCGCACCAGATGCGCAGTCCGGGCGGCGCGTCCCTGTAGGCGCCGATATCGTGAGCCACGCCTTCGCTGTCGAGGAGAGCGGCCAGCGCCTTCGCGAACGCCGCCTGGTCGGCTTCCGCCATCGCCGTCACCGCCGGATCGGCGATCTTCAGGCAGACAGAGGTGTTCGAACGTGTGGCCGGATCGACGGCGAGGAAATCCACCCACGGCGTGCGCCCTACCCACTCGGCGATCACCCGCGCATTGGCGTCGGCACGCGCGAGCAGAGCCTCGCGCCCGCCGATCGAACCTGCCCAGCCGAGTGCATCGCAATAGTCCTCCACGCAAAGCATGGACGGGGTGTTGATCGTCTCGCCGCTGAAGACGCCTTCGATCAGCTTGCCGCCCTTCGTCAGCCGGAAGATCTTCGGCATCGGCCAGGGCGGGACATATGTCTCGAGCCGCTCGGCAGCCCGCGGCGACAGGATGATCACGCCGTGCTGCGCTTCACCGCCCAGCACCTTCTGCCACGAGAAGGTCACCACATCGAGCTTGTCGAACGGCAGGTCCTGCGCGAAGGCCGCGCTGGTCGCGTCGCACAGTGTCAGACCCGCGCGGTCGTCGGAAATCCAGTCACCGTCGGGCACTTTCACGCCGGATGTCGTGCCGTTCCACGTGAACACGATGTCGCGGTCGCAATCGACAGCCGCAAGGTCGGGCAGATGACCGTAATCGGCCTCCAGCACCCTGACATCCTCGAGCTCCAACTGATTCAGGATATCGGTGACCCAGCCCTTGCCGAAGCTTTCCCAGGCCAGGCAGTCGACGCCCCGGGCGCCGAGCAGCGACCACATCGCCATTTCGAAGGCACCGGTATCGGACGCCGGCACAATACCGATACGGTAATCATCCGGCACGCCGAGGATCTCGCGCGTCAGGTCGATTGCCGCCTTCAGGCGCGCCTTGCCCGGACCGGAGCGGTGCGAACGGCCGAGAACGGCATTGGAGAGGTTTTCGGGAGACCAGCCCGGGCGCTTTGCGGTGGGGCCGGATGAAAAGCACGGATTGACCGGCCGTGCGGCCGGACGTTCGATCGTCGTCATATGGCTATCCTTCCAGATAGATGCCCCTCGTTGGGGAGGGGTGTCCCACGGACGGCGATACTGCAGTGCGAAATGATTTGCAACCGGAATCCGGTGGCTCGGCTCAGCCCGCAAGCGCGCTCAGATCGACGAAGCGGAGATGGCCTTCCTTGACCCAGCACCGGCAACCGTTCGGCCCGGCCTTGGCCCGAAGCGGCGCACCGACCGGCAGCCGCAGCCAGGATTGGCGGTCGAACGTCTCGCCGGATTCCTCGAAGCTGCCGTCGAGGACGTAGAGCTCGATGCCCCCTTCCGGCTGCAGCGCAATTTCAGCGCCCGCGTCCCACCGTTCGAGCCGCACCGCCTCCCGCGCGTCCCTGAACAGCGGCATGATGCGGACACCGGGCCGGGCCGGAGCCGGCAGCATCTCCATCTTGTTAGTGTCGATCCGCACATGCGTCCGATCGTCGAGGTCGAACTGCCAGAGCTTGACGAGAATGGTGCAGCCCGGCTCCGAACCCGGCGTATGGCTCGATTGCGGTGGATTGCGGATGTAGCTTACGGCCGGGAAGTCGCCATGCTCGTCCTGGAACACACAGTCCAGCACCAGGAATTCCTCTCCGCCGGTATGCACATGCGCCGAGAAATGGCTGCCCGGCGCATA
>DATHRP010000670.1:0-5254 GCA_035465195.1 Afifellaceae bacterium
AAGCAGGCGCCATTCAGTCGCCGACTTTCGTCTTTCGCACGGTGGAGGTTTCCCGGCCCTGACGCGCGTCGATGAGCACGTCGACCAGATAGGGGCGTCCTGAGCGGATCGCGGCAATCGCATCGGCGATGGCGCCGGCCAGTTCATCGGCGGTCCTCACGGACCCGGTGGCATCGACACCCTGCGCACGTGCCAGCGCTGCGAAGTCCGGTGCCGGATCGTCGATCCGCTGGCCGATCCAGGCGTTGGCTTCGCTTCGGCCGCGTTGACGGGCGACATTCTCCTGATGCAGTTCGTCGTTGAAGTAGGAACGGTTGTTGGAGACGACGAACAGGGCCGGAATGCGGTACTTGGCGGCCGTCCAGAGCGCGTTGATGCTCATCATCGTATCGCCGTCGCCGAGGACGCCGACGGTCATCCGCCCGCTGTCGCGCAGCGCCAGCGCCGCGCCTATAGTCAATCCCGGCCCGCTGCCGACGCCGCCGCCGCCATCCTTGCCGAGATAGTCGAGCGGCGCGCGGTGCGGCCACAGATCGACAGGCCATCCCCGGGCCAGCGCCGCGAACGTTACCGGGGTATCGCCGACGGCTGACTTGAGCGCAATCGCCACGTCGCGCAGCGTCAATGCGTCCGAATTCCCGGGCTTCCCCGCCGTCGGTCGAGGCAGGTCGGCCTTGCGCGGTGGCGCCTCGGGTAAAGCGGCCAACAGGTCCGCAACCGCAGCGTCCGGATCGCAGAGCAGCTCCACGTCGAGGGCCGGCAGGGCGAAGTGCTCGTGACCCCAGCCGCGATGAAGATGATGGTCCTGCCCGGCGTGAATGATCCGCGCGGCCGGCGCCGTATCGCCGAATGCCTGTTGAAGCAATCCGCCGAGGTCGATCCAACCGAGACTGAGGATCAGGTCGGCTTGCGAGAGAACCTCGCGTCCAACGGCGGAAAGCTTGTTGAACGGCTGCCCTGCGTGGAGCGGATGGTCGGTCGGCACCATGGCCCCGGCCTTGAGATCGGACAGCATGGCCGCGCCCAACCGCTCGGCGAGCGCAACGCGGGCATCCATTGCCTGTTCGGTGCGGGTGCCGCGGCCGAAGAGCAGAACCGGTCTTCTGGTTTCAGACAGCAACCTTGCAGCTTGCGCCAGTTGCCCGGCCACTGCGCGGGGTGGTGCGGGCGGTTCGAATCGGCCCGGATCGGGAAAGGTGACGGGCGCGGCGAGCGGCGCTTCCTGATCTCCGGCGTCGAGGTTGATATAGACCGGAGCCATTGGCTGCGTGTTGGTCAGCTTCCAGCCGCGCAGCATTGATTCCGGTATCGCTGCAGGCGCGCCAGGCTGGTCGTCCCATTTGACGAAGCTCCTGACGAGAGCGGCCTGGTCCTGGGCGGTGTGCAGCCAGTCGATCCACGGGCGTCTTCGCGTCGCATCCATCGGGCCCGTCGCACCGAGGATCAGCATCGGTGCCCTGTCGGCCCAGGCGTTAAAGATCGCCATCGTGCCGTGCATCAAGCCGACATTGGAATGTAGCGCGACCGCCATGGCCCGACCTGTCGCCTTGGCATAGCCGTGCGCCAGCGCGACGGCATGTTCCTCGTGCAGGCAGAGCAGTATTTCGGGGCAGGTATTCCCGAGATGATTGATGAGGCTGTCGTGCAGGCCGCGATAACTGGCGCCCGGCGTCAGCGCGATGAAGGGAATGCCGAGACGGCGCAGCATCTGAGCGGCAATGTCGGATCCCCAGGCAGTGCTGTCATCGATGGGACCGCTGACCGGTTCGGCTTTCCATCGTTTCCCGGCGCCGTCATCGCTCGCCATGGCATCCCATCTCCGGAACAGGATGTTCCGTCATGCGGAACGTCGTTCTGAATACTATCGCGCTCGGGCGTATCCTGTCAAAACGACCTGGTTCGATCACCGCATTTCGGCGTGCAGATCAATCCTCGGGAGCTTCGATGACAACCGCCGTGTCATGCGGAACGACCTTGTAGGTCTTGAGTGCAACCATGCAGGGCGGCGCGACGACCTCGCCGTTGCGGATATCGAACTGGCCATTGTGGAAATCGCACTCGATGACGTGCCCTTCGAGATACCCTTCCGAAAGCGAGCCCGGGCCATGAGTGCAGGCGTCGTCGGTGACGTAGAATTCGCCTTCCACACGGTAGACCGCCAGTTCCAGATCGCCGGTCTCGACCAGAATGACCTCACCTTCGCCGACATCGTCCTTGGCGCACAGTTCGATCAGGTTGTCCGTCTCCGACATGAATACCTCGTAATTTGGTCGCCCGGCGGCCCTAGCGGAACGCATCGCCCTTCGCAAGAGTCGAGCGCGGCTGGCGCTGGACTGATGCTTCCGCAGGCTACTTCCATTTGGCCTATCGGCCATCGGCGGAAAAGGGCGTGCGTTCCACATAGAAGAAAGTTGTTCTATTTTTGCAAAGAGGGTAAAGTTCCGACGAGCCAGGAGAGCGATGCCATGGACGAGACGACCGCACCCGAAACCGCCCATGAAGACGACGACGAGACGGCAGCGGGACCAGCCGGCTACTATCACAGCCAGAAGAACCGCATTTTCGTCCGCAGCATCCAGGGCGAGGACAATCTGACCAAGGAACTGGAACGACTGCGGTCGATGCCGCGCGTGCGGAAAGCCCGGGAGATCAAGTTCGTCGACGGGCCGCAGGCCTACAGCCGCCACTATGTGGAACCGAAGGACGGGATTTCGCAGCTCTTCCACATCCACCTCGAGGAGTACGGACCCGGCGGGAAGAGCCAGAAGCACGGGCACGTCAACGAGGCGGCGTTCTACATTCTCGACGGCGAAGGCTACGAGATCCACGACGACATCCGATACGACTGGAAGGCCGGCGACGTCGCCATCGTGCACAACAATTGCGTCCACCAGCATTTCAATGGTTCCGATACCAAGCCGGCGCGCGCACTGGTGCTGAAGACGAAGCCGATGTTCGTGTTCATGAACATGCTGTTCCAGAAGACGGTCATCCCGCGCGAAACGGAGCCGGCGCCGGGGGGCGAAGGTTTCGAGGTGCGCGAGGAAGAGACCGATCACAATCATCCGGAAGAGGGTTACTGATGGCCTGGGGTGAATCGAAAGCCTGGATCGACGGAACCGAGAACAGCGATCTCTATCAGCAGCTCCTCGATGACGCGGAGACCGCGCCGGAGCGCAACGCCGGTCGGAAGAAGATCATCCGGCCGCATGAAATGCCGTGGGAGATGTCTCGGCAGGGCCTGCTCAAGCACCTGATCAACGAGGGTATGAACACCCGCATGGAAACGGTAGACGCCTACATGCAGATTGTTCCGCCGGGCTCCAGATCGGGCAAGCACCGGCATCTCGCCGAGGAATGTCTGTATGTGCTCGAGGGCAGGGGCTACGACCTGCACCAGGACTGCGACGTGGAGATCACCGACGACTATCACTGGAAACCGCAGGACGAGATCAAGCGGTTCGAATACGAAGCCGGCGACGTCATCTATGTCCCGCCCAACACGATCCACCAGCATTTCAATGCCGACCCGGAACGGCCGCTGCGGCTGATTTCGACGATCAACCGGATCTTCAAGCATTGCGGCCTGAACGACCTCGAACAGATCGAGGATGCACCGGAATACGAACCGGGTCTGAAGCTGACACCGGAGATCATACGCTCCTTCCTGCGCAAGCCCGCTTGATGCAATCGGGCTTGCGGGCGCCACATTCCCGTTAGGCGGCTCTGATGTTCGGCGCCCTTCTTGCGTTCGGTTCGGCCGCGTTTTTCGGACTGAACAGCGCCATGGTGCGGCGCGGCGTCATCAACGCGACGGTGCTGCAGGGCATGGCGATCACTGTGCCGCTCGGCGTGCCGCTCTTCCTGGCGTTTGCCTTGGTCATCGGTGGTTTCGGTGCCATGGCGGATTGGCCGCCGATGGCATATGTCTGGATGGCACTGGCCGGCATCGCTCATTTCGTGATCGGCCGCTACGGCAATTACCGCGCGACCCAGGCGATCGGCGGGACGCTTTCGACGCCGGTTCAGCAGCTCAGCGTATTGGTCGCGTTGTTGCTCGGCTTCCTGTTTCTCGGCGAGACTGTGAACGTGCTGAATACCGTCGGGATTGTCCTGGTGGTGTTCGGACCCATGATCCTGTTGCGGAGACGGAAGGCTGTTTCAAAAGCGGGTAACGCGAAAGGCTTCGAGCCCCACTATCCGTCCGGATTGTTCTGGGGCGCGGTATGCGCAATCGGCTATGGCACAAGCCCGCTGTTCATTGCGCTCGGCCTCGGCGAAAGCGGCGGTGCGGCCGACGGCGCGGCCGGTGGCCTCGTGTCCTACCTGGCCGCGACGGCTGCGGTAGGCTTCCTTGTCATTGCTGCGGGCGGCCGGAGATCCGTCGCGGCGCTCGACCGCAGCGCGGTCGGATGGTTTCTCCTGTCGGCCCTTTTCGTCGCGGTATCGCAGATGTTCCGCTACCTGGCGCTCGCCTTCGCGCCGCTCTCGGTGGTCGTTCCGATCCAGCGGTTGTCGGTGGTCTTCCGGCTACTCTTCAACGGGCTGATCAACAGGGAGCACGAGGTGTTCGACCGATGGATCGTCGTGTCGATCCTGTTCGCGGTTGTCGGCGCGATCGCGCTGACCGCAGATACCGACATGTTGCTCGGCGCGCTCAATGCGCCGGACAGGTTGGTCGCGATCCTGGCGACGCCTCTTTTCTAGTCGACGTCAGGATGAGCTCTTGCCGAAGGCGGCATCGAAAGCGACCTGCGGAATGTCACGCCTGTCCAGGCCGATCGCCGCGAGTTCATGGTCGGCCATCGCGTCAAGCCGCGTGTAGACGAGGTAGGCGCGGTAGCCGGAAAAAAGGCCGAACGGATCCGTCCGAAAATTCTTTGGTGCGATCGCATCGGCAATCTGGCCGATATCCAGGCCTGCGCCGACAGGAGCTGTCGTAGCTGTCATGGGTCATCCCCGATTTCTGGTTTGTTGCACTGCAATATATGGTGCATCTGTCTGGTTTCAATGGATAAACCGGACATGCATACCAGCCCTGCGAATGACGCAGGCGGGGTATTGACCGATCCGTCGACCGGCGTGGATCAGCCTACAGCCCGCGCTCCGTCAATGCGCGATCCAGGCGGGGATAGACCCGACGGGCATTGCCCTCGAAGACCTTGTGGCGGTCGGCATCCGACAGGTCGAGGGCGTCGATGTAGCGCTTCGTATCGTCGAAATTGTGCCCGGTTTCCGGGTCGATGCCCTTGAC
>DATHRP010000671.1:0-4967 GCA_035465195.1 Afifellaceae bacterium
GGATCGATCATTTTTGCCTCCAATCACTCAAATTACGCTCAAAGTATCACCGCTGCCGCTTTCGATACGCAATCGGCAATGCACTGACAAGGCGGCCAGTGCAAATTCACCGGGTTATCAAGGAAACCTTGAATATGTCTGCGCCCGGCGGTATATAACCGCCGAAATTCCCGAAATTGATGAGGAAGCCCCATGGCGCGCGTAACCGTGGAAGATTGCGTCGACAAGGTCGACAACCGTTTTGAGCTGGTACTGCTGTCCGCTCACCGGTCCCGGATGATTTCGAATGGCTCTCCGCTGACGATCGACCGTGACAACGACAAGAACCCGGTGGTCGCTCTGCGTGAGATTGCCGACGAAACGGTCTCGCCGGAAGACCTGAAGGAAGATCTGATTCACTCGCTGCAGAAATATGTCGAGGTCGATGAGCCCGAGCCGGAAATGCCGGTTATCGAAGCCGACGCTCCGGCACCGGTCGACGAGGGCGAGATGACGTTCGACCGCATGTCGGAAGAAGAATTGCTGCGCGGTCTGGAAAGCCTCGACCCGCCGGATCGCCGCGACGACTGACGGCTTTCGGCCTCCTGGCATCCTGAACCGACGAAGAATCCTGAAAGCCCCGCTTTGCGGGGCTTTTGATTTTGTCAACGTCCGGCATAATATAGTCTGCCAAGGTGCCGTTTCGGCGCCCACGGAATTCTGCCGATGATGCGTCAGTACGAGCTCGTCGAGCGGGTTGCGGCCTACAACCCGCAAGTCGACGAGGAGCTTTTGAACCGGGCATATGTCTACGCGATGCAAAAACATGGCGCACAGACGCGTGCCTCCGGAGATCCCTACTTTTCCCATCCGCTCGAAGTCGCCGCGATCCTCACTGATCTGAGGCTCGATGACGCATCGGTCGCCGTCGGCCTGCTGCACGATACGATCGAGGACACGACGGCAACGCGCGACGAGATCAGCACCATGTTCGGCGAACAGATCGCCAAGCTGGTCGATGGCCTGACCAAGATCAAGCGGCTCGATCTCGATTCTCGGGAGGCGCGGCAGGCGGAAAACCTCCGCAAGCTCCTGCTGGCCGTTTCGGACGATGTACGGGTGCTGCTGGTCAAGCTCGCCGACCGGCTGCACAATATGCGCACGATCGAATTCGTCAGTCCGGACAAGCGCTCCCGGATCGCAGAGGAAACCATGGAGATCTATGCGCCTCTTGCCGGCCGCATGGGCATGCAGGGATTGCGCGACGAACTGGAGGACTGTGCGTTCCGGGTGCTCAATCCGGAAGCCTATACGACGATCACCGAGAAGCTCGCCGAACTGCGAAAGCGGACCGGCGCGGTCGTTGAGACCATCCGCAACGACCTGCAATCCCGTCTGAAGGACGGTGGCCTCAATGCGGAGATCGCGGGCCGCCTGAAGCGGCCCTATTCGATCTTCTCGAAGATGCAGCGCAAATCGATCGGTTTTGAGCAGCTGTCCGATATTTTCGGGTTCCGCATCTTCGTCGACAGCACCGAGGACTGTTACCGGGCACTGGGCATCGTCCATACCGCCTGGCCGATGGTGCCGGGACGCTTCAAGGATTACATCTCTACGCCGAAGCAGAACGAATACCGCTCGCTGCACACCACGATCATCGGACCGGAGAAACAGCGGGCGGAACTGCAGATCCGTACCCACGAGATGGATGCCATCGCCGAATACGGCATTGCCGCTCACCCGCTCTACAAGGACGAGGTCGTCGGCGACCATGAAAGGCTGGCACGCGAGAGCAAGGCCTACGCATGGCTGCGCCAGACCGTGGAGCATATCGCCCAGGGAGACGCCCCGGAGGAGTTCCTTGAGCACACCAAGCTGGAACTCTTCCAGGATCAGGTTTTCTGCTTCACGCCAAAGGGCCGCCTGATAGCATTGCCGCGGGGCGCGACAGCGATCGATTTCGCCTATGCCGTCCATACCGATGTCGGCGACACGTGCATCGGCGCCAAGGTCAACGGCAAGCTGACACCTCTCGTTCAGCCGCTGGAAAACGGCGACGAGGTAGAGATCATCCGTTCCGAAGCGCAGCGCCCGCCGCCGGCCTGGGAGGGGATCGTGGTTACCGGCAAGGCCCGCGCCGCCATCAGGCGTGCGACCCGCAGCCATGTCCGCCAGCAATACTCGGGTCTGGGAAGGCATATTCTACAGCGCGCTTTCGAGGCCGCCAAGCGCAGCTATGACGAGAAACTTGTTGCACCGGTTCTCGGCTCCTTCGGTCACAACGAAGTCAACGATCTGCTGGCCGCGGTCGGTCGCGGGGAGATCTCGGCCGACGCCGTCATCAACGCCGTCTACCCGGATTTTGCCACGGAGCGGGAGCGCGGGCGGTCGGCGTGGAGACCGGAAGAGGGTTGGCTGGCCGCTGCGCGGGCAAGCCTGAAGTTCAAATTGCCGGGCAGCAACAGAAAGACCAACGGCGAATCCGTTTTGCCGATCGGCGGCATCGACCAGAACATGCCGGTCCGGTTTTCGCATGAAGGCGGCGCTGTTCCCGGTGACCGCATTGTAGGGATATTGACGCCTGGCGAAGGGGTGACCATCTATCCGATACATTCACCCTCGCTGATCGCCTTCGAGGACGAGCCCGAGCGCTGGATCGACGTGCGCTGGGATATCGACGCCAACTCAAGGGAGAAATATCCGACCCGGATTCATGTCTCGGCACTGAACGAACCCGGCTCGTTGGCGGAGATCGCCACTATCATCGGGTCGAGCGACGCCAATATCGACAATCTGCATATGCTGAAGCGGGCACCCGACTTCACGGAAATGGAAATCGACCTTGAGGTGTGGGATCTGAAGCATCTCAACCGGATTATTGAGGAGTTGCGGTCGAAATCGATCATCTCCAGCGCCATTCGCGTAAACGGCTAGGACCCTTGCCGGCATCGGGACACACCGGGGACACGGAGACAGGGAGAGACTGGATGTGATCAATTTAGCGGGCCGGGCTGAAAAAGAACTTGAACGTCTCCCGCCAGTGCCGCGTAGTGATCCGGCGATTCCGATTCTAATAGACCGGATTTGTCGCCCGACTTTAACCGCTCGCACAGAAAATTTTAATACGATTCGGGGCGCGTGACGAAAGGACCCGTATAAGAGGATGTTGTTCAAGCGTAGGGACCGAATTGGGCTGGTGGAGCGGTTTCGCGTCTGGCTTTGGCCACGCGTCAGTTGGCGGCGTTCCACGCTCTATTTTTTCAAGCGAATCCTACGACTTTCGGCGACACCTTACGCGATTTCGATGGGCGCGGCCGCCGGCGCGTTCACCTCATGCACCCCGTTCATCGGCTTCCATTTCATCCTGGCCGCCTGCATCGCGTTTGTCCTGCGTGGAAACCTGATCGCGTCGGCCATCGGCACGTCGGTGGGCAATCCCCTGACGTTTCCGGTCATCTGGTTGGGGACCTACAAGCTCGGCAATATTGTCCTAGGACGGACATGGCACGCCGAGCCTGAGTTCGGCGAACATTTCTACGAGCAGTCGTTCGAGCAATTGTGGCCGCTCATCAAGCCGATGACCATCGGCGCCGTCCCGATCGGTCTTGCCATCGGTCTGATCACCTATCTCATTGTCTATCAAAGCGTTTCGGTCTATCAGGCTAGGCGTCGGATGCGCTTCCAGTCGATACGCAAGAAGCGTATCGACGCGTCCGCCGAACAGACCGTCTAGGCTGTTGCCGCGCAGATGCGCTGCCCGGGCGGGCCGATGGCGTTCGTAGGACTGAACGCCCGGTTTTGACAGGAAAGAGTACAGCCATGCCTTCGCCGCTTCGCTTGGGCGTCAATATCGATCACGTTGCCACGGTGCGGAATGCCCGTGGCGGCCGGCACCCGGACCCGGTGCGGGCCGCGATACTGGCTGAAAAAGCCGGTGCCGATGGCATTACGGCGCACCTGCGCGAAGATCGTCGCCATATCACCGATAACGATATCGCCGAAATATCGGACGCCATTGGTGTCCCGCTGAATTTCGAGATGGCCGCAACCGAGGAGATGCTGGCGATCGCCTTGCGGCATAGGCCCCATGCAGCCTGCATTGTTCCGGAAAAACGCGAGGAGCGGACCACCGAGGGTGGCCTCGATGCGGCGTCGGGTCACAACCACCTTCAGCATTACGTTTCCGAACTGGTCGGAGCGGGCATTCGGGTGTCGCTCTTTATCGAGGCCGACAGGGCGCAACTGGATGCTGCCGTGAAGCTTGGCGCTCCGGTTGTGGAGATCCATACTGGCAGCTATTGCGACGCCTGGAATGATGGCGACCAGGATGCTTTCCGACGTCACCTGGAGCGGATTCGCGATGCAGCCCGGTACGGCGCATCGATCGGCCTCGAAGTCCATGCCGGGCACGGACTGACGTTCGACACGGTCGCGCCGATTGCCGCCATCGGGGAGATCCGCGAACTGAATATCGGACATTTCCTGATCGGCGAGGCGATCTTTATCGGCCTGGAGGCCAGCGTCAGGCAGATGCGGCAGCTGATGAATGAAGCCCGCACGGGCATCATTTCGAGCGCAGCCCAATGAGTGTTTTCCGGTGAGCGCTTTCCGGTGATCATCGGCCTCGGCAGCGATCTGATCGACATTCGCCGCGTCGAGCGCTCGCTAGAGCGGTTCGGCGACCGGTTCGTCCAGCGTGTCTTCACGGAGATCGAACAGGCCAAGTCCGACCGGCGAAAAGAGCGTGCGGCCTCATATGCCAAGCGGTTCGCGGCGAAGGAGGCCTGCTCGAAGGCGCTCGGCACCGGTTTGCGCCATGGCGTCTTCTGGCGCGACATGGGCGTCGCCAATCTGCCGTCCGGAAAGCCGACCATGGTGCTGACGGGTGGCGCCCTCAGGCGTCTTGAATCGATGATGCCAGACGGCCACATGCCGAGTATCCATTTGACGATCACGGACGACTGGCCGCTGGCCCAGGCCTTCGTGAT
>DATHRP010000672.1:0-2104 GCA_035465195.1 Afifellaceae bacterium
AACGCAGTCCGCGCCGGCATCGGCGCAGATCGCGACGGCCCCGCCATCCGATCGCATCCTCGCCTCGCCGAAGGCGAAATATCTCGCCCGTGAGCGCGGCATCGATCTGAAGGCGCTCGCCGCGCAGGGCATCCCGCAGCCGTTCCATGCAGCAGACGTGGAGAGATTCCAGGCCGCGCCGGCCACCGCTGCTGCCGGTCAGTTCGGCACCTTCGACGCAAGGGTGCCGCGCGCGGGCTTCGACGCGCTGTTCGCGATGCCCGGGCTGGAAAGCCTGAACCGGGCCGTCGCCTTCGGCGCATTCGCCGCCAGCGCCTGGCGGGCGATCGCGGACGATCCGTCCGCTCCGATCGCCGTCGCCTGCCGCACTGTCCCGGGCGGCGCGATGTCGCTCCGCGATCCCGACCGCGGCGGGCTGTCGCAAATCGCCGACGACGGCGACGCCGGCGAGCCGGCCATCATGGTGCACGACCTGACCGGCACGCGGATCTCCGGTTACCGGCCGGCGGGCGGACCCGGCCTGCAGCTTTCCGTCAGCACCGAAGGCGGGGACAATTTCGCCGTGACGCTGGCCTTCGACGAGGCGCGCACCAATATTGACGAAGCGGCCGCGTTCCTCGATGCGTTCCTGGCCCGGATAGAAAACCCCATCCTGCACATCGTTTAGACGGAGGAGAGATCCCATGAAGCACACCGACCTTTATATCGGCGGTGCGTGGCGCGAGGCGTCGGACGGCAACCGGTTCCCGGTCATCAATCCGGCCGACGAAAGCGAGATCGCCACGGTCGCTTCCGGCACGGTGGACGACGCGATCGCCGCCGTCGATGCCGCCGACGCGGCGTTCCAGGGGTGGCGCGAACGCTCGCCGCGCGAGCGCAGCGAGATCCTGCGCAAGGCCTTCGAACTGTTCTCCGCGCGGCTTGAGGATTTCGCCCGGCTGATCACGCTTGAAAACGGCAAGGCGCGGTCCGACGCGATGGGCGAGGCGGCCTATGCGGCCGAGTTCTTCCGCTGGTACGCGGAAGAAGCGGTGCGCGCCGAGGGGCATCTCGGCATCGCGCCGGCCAGCGGTGCGCGCACGCTGGTGCACCACAAGCCGATCGGCATCGCCGTGCTGGTGACGCCGTGGAACTACCCGGCCGCCATGGGAACGCGCAAGATCGCGCCGGCGCTTGCCGCTGGCTGCCCGGTGGTCATCAAGCCGGCCAGCGAGACGCCGCTCACCATGCTGGAACTGATGCCGCTGCTGGAAGAGGCCGGCGTGCCGGCCGGCGTGGTCAACGTGTTGCCGTCGCGCCAGTCGGGCGCGGTCGTCGACGCCATGCTGCACGATCCGCGCGTGCGGGCGGTCTCCTTCACCGGTTCGACAGAGGTCGGGCGCAAGCTGCTGCACGCCGCCGCCGACCAGATCCTCAAGCCGGCGATGGAACTCGGCGGCAACGCGCCGTTCATCGTCTTCGACGACGCCGATCTCGACGCCGCCGCCGACGGGCTGATGGTCGCCAAGATGCGCAATCTCGGCGAGGCCTGCACGGCGGCCAACCGCATCTACGTGCACGACAGGGTGAAGGACGCCTTCGTGGAGAAGTTCACCGCGAAGATGGCGGCGCTCAAGGTCGGCAACGGCCTGGAGGAGGGCGTCGACGTCGGCCCGCTGGTCAATGCGGATACGCGCGACAAGGTCGCCGCCTTCGTCGACGATGCGGTCGCCAAGGGGGCCAAGGTGCAGCTCGGCGGCAACCGGCCGAATGGCAAGGGCTTCTTCTATCCGCCGACGGTGCTGACTGACGTGCCGGACAATGCCGACTGCCTGCACGACGAGATCTTCGGCCCGGTGGCGGCGATCCAGACCTTCACCGGCGACGACGAGGTGGTCAGCCGCGCCAACGATACCGAGTACGGCCTCGTCGCCTACCTCTACAGCGGCGATATGCGGCGCGGGCTCAAGGTGTCGGAGCGTCTCGATTTCGGCATGGTCGGCCTCAACCGCGGGCTGGTCTCAGATCCGGCGGCGCCGTTCGGCGGCGTCAAGCAGTCGGGCCTCGGCCGCGAGGGCGGCAAGGAGGGCATGGCGGAGTTCATGGAGACGCAGTACATTTCGAC
>DATHRP010000673.1:0-3926 GCA_035465195.1 Afifellaceae bacterium
ATGGTCTCCACGACGCGGCCGGAGAACGGTGCGCGAATTTCGCAATCGCGACCGCGTGCCTCGGCAGCCTTGGCCTCGGCCTCCGCCTGTTCCATGCGCGAACGCGCGGTCCGGAGGTCGCTCTTGCCGATTGCGTTGAACGACGCCAACTCGTCACTGCTGACGAAAACTTCCCTGGCCGCGGAATAGGCCGCCCTGGCCGCTGCGATCTCCGCCTCCTGGACAGCGCAGTCGAACTTGACCAGCAGATCGCCTTGATCGAACCTGTCCCCTTCCCTAAGCGGCATGGCCGATACTCTGGCGACAATATCGGCCGACAGAATGGCCTCATTCGACGAACGGATGACGCCACGGACGGGTACCTCTTCCGCCAAAGTCGCAGTCAGGCCCGAGGCCACCATCAGTACTGCAATGATCAGGGATCTCAAGGATCGGCCTCCTCAGTTGGGGACCGGCGCTCCCTCTGCCGACCGCCCGGCGGTGTCGTTGCTTCTTGCCGCAACGGGCCTCTTCCATGGCCGTGCGGACCGGTCTCCGCGCGACGCCCACAGCGCCTCGAGCGACCTTGCCAGGTCTGCGACACTTTCCTCCCCGGTTATATCGAGCCCGAAAGGATCGAGCCCGATCGTCGTGAAGATGGCCGCATAGGCATTCTGAAGATCGGCATAGGCGATGTCGTACCGAACTTCGGCAACCAGTGTGTTCATCTCCTCGCGGATCAGGGTCTGGCGGCTGACTGTGTCAGCCTCTGCTCCAGCCCGGATCTGATCCAGAATACGCTTCTGGATTCCATAATATTCAGAAGAGGTTGCCAATTCCCTACGAAGGAAGCGGTAGCGCGCCCTGCTGACATCGACTTGGGTCATGATCGCCATCGTAAGCGCCAGCGCCCTGGCATCGAGAAGATCGTCCTGCGCGACAATGGTGGCCTTGCGCCGCGGATAGGAAAAGACCTTGATCAGGTTCCAACTCGCTCTTGCTCCCCAGCTGATCCAGTCATTGTTGTACAGGAAATCGTTGGAATCGGTATTCAGCCCGGCATAGCCCTTGAGACTGGGAAACAATTCCAGGATCGCCGCCTGGGCTTCCTCCTCGTTGATCCGTTTGCGGTAGGCGACTTCCCGCAGTTCGGGCCGGTTTTCCAGTGCGATCTGAACCATCTCGCTTCGGCTCTTGATGCTGAGCACGGCGACATTGTTCAGACGCCGCGGAACCGATATCTGGAAATCCCTCCCGGGATCGAGATTCATCAGAGCGGCCAATTGCAGCTTCGCGACATACAGCTCGCGATCGAGCCGCTGAATCTCCTGTTTGATTTCGACCAGCTCGCGCTGGAACGTGAGCGCGGTCAGCGGCGATGTCTGCTCACGCTTTTCAAGATCGCGCGACTTGCCAAGTTCGCGTTCGACGTCGCCCTGAAGCCGGCGCAACTTGCGGGCAAGGCGTTGAGAACTTACGGCCCGCCAGTATGCGGTACGGACATCCTCTATGATCCTGTTGACGACCTTGCGCTTCTGTTCTTCGGCGATGAGGACCTCGTCGGCAGCCTGCTTCGCGCGGATATACGACAGTCCGAAATCGAGTATATCCCAGCTCAACTGCAGATCAGCCGAGAATACTTCGCGTTCGGAAGAAGTAGACGGCTCAAGCGATTGGGTTTTCGTCAACAACGACATGCTGCTGGCGCCGCTGTAATTGTTGCGCCCGGCATATCCGCCATTGGCGACGAGCCGCGGCAGCATATCGTGTCGCGCGAGCTTCAATTCACGGCCACGCAGCGCCGTTTCCATCATCTCGACACGTCGGTCGAGATTGTATTTCAACGCTCGTGCCATCGCTTCATAGAGGTTGACGGGGCCGTTCAACGGCTCCTGGTTTGCCGTTACACGAAGGCGGTAGTCATCTGCCCTGAATGCAAGTTCGGAACGGCTCATTGGCTTCGGGTTTACCGAGCAGCCAGCCACGGCAAAGCAGGCGAATGTGATTAGGATTGCTTGCCGCATGTGGCGATAGAGAGGACCGATTTCCGAATCGTTTAATTATCCTAAAGAAATCGTTACCACACGATTAACGAAGTTTACCACTTGGTTAACCCCGCAGGATAAGGTTTTCCATATAGTTTGCCGCCAATACTTTCAGTTGAATTTTGCCCGAACCCCGATAATCAACCCGGTCTCCGTCGTTGCAAAACAACGGAGTCGATTTCCGGAAGACACGCGTGTCGACGTTGGCAGTGATCAGACACAACCGATGCTGTATCGGATGGTTATCCGGCCAGACTTTGCGCGAGGCGCCCCATGTCCCCATCGTGGATGCTGCGAGCTGTCAGCATCTGTTCTGAGAACATTTCCGCTCGATCCTGGTTGAGCAGATCGATGGCCTTGATTTCTCCGGACGTCGCCTGAATCTCGATAGCACGGCTGATCGAGCCGCCATCACTCAGCACGGCCGTGATCTGCAGATCAAGCAGTTCCACATCGGCCGGTCGCTCGACCATCACGAGGCCCTTGGCGTCCACCGATATCCAGCTCGGCACCGGCCTGCCATCGGCCATGGTGACCCGGAATTCCTCGACATTGCGAATGGAATCCGCGGCGAAATTCGAGCGTGCCTCGATATAGATGAAGCGTTCGCGGACCAGAGTCTCGATGATGATCAGGTCGCGTCCGCTGTTTCCGGTGCCAAGATCGGATACGTCGAAGCTCAGCGAGAAGCCCGCCAGGTCTTCCGGCAGCCATTCCTCCTGGTTCCTGCCCAGCCATTCGCCGACGCGATCCCTGAGACCGTATTCGCCCGCGACGGCAACGACCTGGCCGTCTTCGATCATGGCGATACTGCCGAGATCGTCAAAACCTTCGACGGCCTGTAGCACGGCGCCACTGGCCGCGAGTTGCACCGGCGACTCATTGAGCGCCTTGATCGACTGGACGGTGTCCGTGACGATACCGCTGGCGCTGATGCCGGACTGGCCAACCGTCCGCTGTCCGCTGCTCGTTCCACTCCGATCAGGCATATCTGAACCGTCTCCTAGCAACTGATTGACATCGAACGACGCGGATTCGGCAATATTGAACGCCAGCGTCCGGGAAAGCGACCCGCCCTGGCCGTCATCCGCCGTAACCGTGACACTGAACGGTCCGGGGCTCACAGCCGCAGCGACCGTGCCGCTGATCATGCCTGTAACCGGATCAATCGACAATCCGGTCGGAAGACCGGTCGCCGAGAAATTCAGCGGATCGCCATCCGGATCCACGAAAGCGCCGGATACGTCGATCGGAGTGATGGCGGAGTCAGGCGCGCCGGATGCCGACGGAAGCGTACCGTTTGCGACCGGTGCCGGGTTGTTGACGGTCCAGGTGAAGGTATCGGTGATCGTACCGCCTTCGCCATCGTTGGCCGTGACGACGATGGTGTACGGGCCCGACTGCGAAGCGTCGGCCGGCAGGATGCCGCTGATGACGCCAGCCGAGGAGATGCTGAGACCGGTCGGCAGACCGGTGGCACTGTAGGTCAGCGTATCGCCATCCGGATCGGAGAAGTTGCCCGACACGTCCAGCGAGACCGTGTCGCCGTCGTCACTGGTCTGATCCGCAATCGCACTGTCGACCACCGGCGCCGGGTTGTTCACCGTCCAGGTGAAGGTATCCGTGACCGTGCCGCCTTCGCCATCGTTGGCCGTCACCACGACGGTGTACGGACCGCTCTGTGAGGCATCCGCCGGCAGGGTACCGGAGATGACGCCGGCGGAGGAGATGCTGAGGCCGGTCGGAAGGCCCGTGGCACTGAACGTCAGGCTGTCTCCATCCGGGTCGGAGAAGTCGCCCGACACGTCCAGCGAGACTGTGTCGCCGTCGTCGTTCGTCTGGTCGGCGATTGCCGCGTCGACGACAGGCGCCGGGTTGTTCACCGTCCAGGTGAAGGTGTCG
>DATHRP010000674.1:0-5881 GCA_035465195.1 Afifellaceae bacterium
GCGCGCGGGCCGAACTCCATGCGGCCCTGGAACCAGCCGACCGCCTTGCCCTCGGCGAGCGCCCGCGCGGTCTCCGAGATCATCGCCTCGTCGGAAAGCGATTCGAAGTCCGCGCCGGCGGCGGCGAGCCGCCGCTCGATCTCGTCCTAGCTGAAGGACGGCCCGAGATAGGACCCTTTCATCGCGTCGCCGGGCTGAACGTTCCGCGGTTTGCCCAGCTCCGTATGCCAGGCGGCAAGCGCCGCGCCGACTGCGCCGCCGGCATCGCCAGCCGCCGGCTGGATCCAGATGTCGCGGAACGCGCCGTCGCGCAGCACCTTGCCGTTGGCGACGCAGTTGAGCGCAACGCCGCCGGCCAGGCAGAGGTTCGGCAGCCCGTATTCGCGGGCAAGGCTGCGGGTCATGCGCAGCACGAACTCCTCCGTGACAGCCTGGACCGAAGCCGCGACATCCATGTGAAACTGCGTCAGCAATTCGCTCTCGGGCTTGCGCACCGGTTCGCCGAAAAGCTCCGCGAACCGGTCGTTCGTCATGGTCAGGCCGGTGCTGTAGTTGAAATAGCGCTGGTCGAGGCGGAAGCTGCCGTCATCCTTCAGGTCCATCAGCCTGTCGATGATGAGATCCCGGAAGCGCGGCTCGCCGTAGGGCGCCAGGCCCATCACCTTGTACTCGCCGCTGTTGACGCGGAACCCCGTGTAGTAGGTGAAGGCGGAATAGAGCAGGCCGAGCGAGTGCGGGAAATGCATCTCGCGGACGATCTCGAGCTCGCGGCCGATGGCGACCGTCGCGGTCGCCCATTCGCCGACGCCGTCGAGCGTCAGAACCACCGCCTCGTCGAAGGGCGATGGGAAGAAGGCACTCGCGGCGTGGCTGAAATGATGCTCGGCGAAGAGCAGCCGATCCGCCTCGGCGAAGCCGCCCTCGTGGGCGCGCAGTTCGTCCATCAGCATCGATTTCTGGAACAGCTTCTCGCGCAGCCAGACGGGCATCGCCATGCGGAACGAGCGGAAGCCGCGCGGTGCGTGGGCGACATAGGTCTCCAGCAGCCGTTCGAACTTCAGGAACGGCTTGTCGTAGAAGGCGACGTGATCGACATCCGCCAGGCCAATACCGGCCTCGGCGAGCACATAGTCGATGGCGCGGCGCGGATAGCCCGCATCGGGTTTCTTGCGCGTGAACCGCTCCTCCTGCGCGGCGGCGACGATCTCGCCGTCGCGCACAAGGGCTGCCGCACTATCGTGGTAGTACGCCGATATGCCGAGGATGGCGGTCATCAGAACAGGGTGTAGATGAACGGTGCGATCGCCGAGCCCTGGCTGAGAACGAGCAATCCGCCGAACACCACCATCACGATCAGGATCGGCAGCAGCCAGTATTTCTTGCGGACACGGAAAAATTGCCAGAATTCCGTCAGAAACGACATTGGGTCCTCAGAACTGGTTCTTCATGGAGGTTTCGGGGGCTTTCTCGCGGGCGATCCAGCAGGTCGCGGCATCCCGGTCGAACCGCAGGCGCAGAAGGTCCTTGCCGAGCAGCCTCATGATCAGCGCGGTCGGCGTGACGGCGACGTAGAAAATGAGAGCCATGACGATCGGCGCGACGATGCGACCGAGCAGAAGGCCGAAGCGGAACCACAGCAGGTTAAGCGGCCGCAGCACCGCGGGAAGCGCGAAAGCAAGGACCAGGAAAACGGCCGCGATGGCCAGCGACCAGATGCGGACCGGGTTGCCGCCGATCAGCGGCCAGAGGCCGATCACGCCGAAGACGGTGGCGAAGACGAGCCCGAAATTGCGCTCCGAGCCGATCATTTCGGAGTGATGACGGTCGAATTCCAAGATCCACCTCTTTCCCGGCAAAGGCTGTGTGCCGGCACACGGAGTGCGGCCTCCGCTGGCGTTGCCGATCATTTATTGAACTCGCCGGTGTCCGTCAAACGGCGTTTTCGCGGCGCAATGTCGCCTTCCGGCTTGATGCGGCCGTTCAGCCGGCCGCTTCCGCCGCCGGGATGATATGGCCGGAGACCAGGTCCATCAGGTCTCCGAAATAGCCGCCACTGCGGGCGGGGCGCGTGGGATCGGAGGTGATGGCAAAGGTTAGATCGAGCGACGGCACGATGCCGATCAGCTGGCCGCCATAGCCGCGCGCGATGGCGATGCGCTGGCCGTTCAGTTCGCCGAGGAACCAGCCGTAACCGTATTCCAGCCCGGAGAAGCGCGAGCGGGTGCGCGGCACGAATGAGGCCTCCACCCAGTCTTCGCTCAGGATGCGGCTTTCATGCCAGCTTCCGCCGCGACGGTAGAGTTCGCCGAAGCGGATCATGGCGAGCGGCGACAGCGCCATCTCGTTGCCGCCGAGATAGAAGCCCTGCGGGTCGCGCGTCCAGGCCGGAATCTCGATCTCCAGCGGGTCGCCGATCCGTTGCCTGGCGAGGTCCAGCAGCGACCGGCCGGCAAGGCGCGACAGCGCAGCGCCGAGAACATGAAAGCTGCCGGTGGAATATTGCATCCGCGTGCCCGGCGGCAAGACGAACGGCCGGCTCAGGGCATGGGCGATCCAGTTCGGGCTTGAGACCCAGTTGCCGTAGTTCGGGCCGGAGGTCCGCTCCAGGCCCGCCCGCATCGTCAGCAGGTGCTCGACGGTGATGTCCGCGACACGCGGATCGGCGGAGGAAGGGATCAGTTCCGGCGCAAGGCTGCCGAGCGTCTCGTCCAGGCCGCCGATCTCGCCACGGTCGAGCGCGGCGCCCGTCAGCGCGGCCACGATTGTCTTTGAGACCGACTTGACGTTGACGGGCCGGCTGACCGGCGGGCCGCGGAACGCCTCGGCAAACGCGATGTCGCCCTTGTGGGAGATGACCAGCGCATGCAGCTGATCGAGGACTTTCGCGGCATCGGCGACGGCGGACCATGGCTCCTGCGTGCCGGAAGGCTGCGATCGCACGGGACCGCCCGCCAGCGCGAAAACCGCAGCCGAACAAAGAAGCACCCGCCTCGTCAGACCGCCACGCCTCACCTGGTTGCCATCCTTCCGGTTCGATCCCCGTCATTCCCGACAATTAGCTAGAGCATATTCGTCAGAAGCAAACCCGGCGCGTTCGGCCTGCCTTCAATCGGATGAATGCGCCTTATGCGTACGCTCAATCGACCGAACGGTCCTGATCACCTCCTCGTCGTCCAGCGACGGGCTGCAGCGGACCCGGTTCCAGGCGAGCAGGAGTTCCATGATCACGTCCGGATCGACGCCGTGCCGGAGCAGATGCCCGGCAAGTGACGCGACCGTCGCATTGCGGCGCCCCTCTTTCACGCCTTCACGCACAAGGGCGCGCCAATAGGAGAGCGGATGGCCGGGTAGCCCATCGCTGGCAAATCTCGGTACTTCCAGCCAGACAGGCAGCGGTGCAAGTTCGACCTCGCCGGGCCCGCGACCCAGCTTCCAGCGATAGGGGTTGCCGGACGGATGAACCGACGGCGGCACGATGATACAGCCACCGTCGCCGCGCAGGTCGATGCCGGGTGCAAGGCCGACGCGGTTTCGGACTTCACGGCCGGGATGGGTGAAGTAGAGATGCCGTCCGCCGCCGCCGGTCGCCGCTTCCACCGTATCCTGCAACGCGCCATGACGCGCCTGCATCTCCGCGAGCGAGGCGTCGCCGCCATGCCTGGCGTCGACGTCGACGACGACAATGCCTGATATCTCTCCGGTGACCACGGCCAGATTGGCTGCGGGCCAGCGTTCAAACCATTGCCTGACCTGGGCCTCGCTGGGCAGCTCGTGCTGGAAGCGCTGCCAGGGCACAATCGGCCGTTTTGCGCGTTCGCCGGCCGGCACGACCGCCCAGCCACGCTTCAGATATCGGAGCGCGGCCGCCAGATGGGTGTCGTTATCGTGTGGTTCTTCCTTCATTTCGGGACCATCAATCCCCTGCCCATTCGATCCCTGACGCCTCGCCGGTGACGATCGTGCCGGCTTCCTGCCTCAGGATCGCGGATGCATCCTGCAGCCGGCCGATGCCGGCAAAACGGCCGGTCCTTTCGGCAAAGGCGCATGCCGCCTCGACCTTGGGCGCCATGGAGCCCGGTGCGAAGGCCAGGGTCCGAAGCGCATCCGGGGCCGCACGACGGATCGGCCGCGCATCCGGCGTTTCCCAGCCGGTGTAGACCGCCGGGACGTTGGTCAGAAGCAGTAGCGCCCGGGCGCCGAGCTGTTCGGCAAGCAGAGCGCTTGCCCGGTCCTTGTCGATCACGGCCTCGACGCCGATGAACCCGCCGGCGCCGCGATCGATCACCGGAATGCCGCCACCGCCGGCGCAGATGACCACCACGCCCTGACCGACCAGCATTTCGATGACGCCGATCTCGAGGATCCGCTTAGGCAGGGGCGAGGCGACGACGCGACGCCAGCCGCTGCCGTCGGGCGCAACCGACCAGCCGTGGCTGTCGGCAAGCGCCTTCGCCTCGTCTTCACCGTAGAGCGGGCCGATGGGCTTGTCCGGCCGCCCGAAGGCCGGGTCATTGGGGTCGATCTCGATCTGGGTAAGCAGCGTGGCGCAGCTGCGCGCGGGCGGCAATAGGTTGGAGAGCTCCTGCTCGATCAGGTAGCCGATCATGCCTTCGGTCTCCGCGCTCAACACGTCGAGCGGATAGGCTTCGCCCGGCTTCCAGGCCGTGCCCTGCAGGGCGAGCAGGCCGACCTGCGGACCGTTGCCGTGGGTGACGACGAGATCATGGCCGGCGTCCACGATCTCCTCCAACGCCCTTGCGGCGGCGCACATTCTCGCGCTGCACGTCCGCGGTCATCGGCTGGCCGCGGCGCAACAGGGCATTGCCGCCGAGGGCTGCAACGACGCGCATCGCTCAGCCGCCCCACATGGTCGGGCGGCTGGACGGATGGCCGCATTCCGGTCTGGCTGTCATTTCTCGACTTCGTTCTTTCTACCGTGGGAACCGAACAATGAAGGCGCGCCGTGCTCCATGATCCAGATCAGCATCCGGGCACGCTCCGCCTGCTAGGAAAACCCGCAAAACTGGCTGGAGTAGACGGATGGCGGAGGAAAGCGGGATCCGGCGGGTGGTGATCATGGGCGCCGCCGGCCGCGATTTTCACAATTTCAACATGGTCTACCGCGACGACCCTGCGAGCGAGGTGGTCGCCTTCACCGCAGCGCAGATCCCCGGGATTGCCGGACGGCGCTATCCGCCGGCGCTCGCCGGACCGCGCTATCCGAACGGTATTTCCATCCTCGATGAAAGCGAACTCGACCGGCTCTGCCGCGAGGAGGAGATCGACGCGGTGGCGTTCTCCTACAGCGACATCACCCACGAGACGGTGATGCATGCCGCCTCGCGGGTGCTGGCCGCCGGCGCCGATTTCGTGCTGCTCGGCCCCGGGCGGACGATGATCGAGGCGAAGGTGCCGGTGATAGCGGCCACCGCCGTCAGGACCGGATGCGGCAAGTCACAGGTTGCGCGCTGGCTCTCCGCCCATCTGCGGGAGAAGGGCATCGAGACCGCCGTCATCCGCCACCCGATGCCCTATGGCGACCTGGAGCGCCAAGCGGTGCAGCGCTTCGCCTCGCAGGCAGACCTTGCGGCGGGCGAATGCACGATCGAGGAGCGGGAAGAATACGAGCCGCACATCGCCGCCGGCCACCCGATCTTCGCCGGCGTCGATTACGAGCGGATCGTGGAACTGGCGGAGGCGGAGTGCGATCTCCTTCTCTGGGAGGGCGGCAATAACGATTACCCCTTTGTTCGGCCCGACCTGCACATCGTGCTGGTCGATGCGCTGAGGCCCAGCCACGAGACGAGCCACCATCCGGGCGAAACGGTGCTCCTGATGGCCGACGCGGTGGTGATCGCCAAGACGAATTCCGCCGACCCTG
>DATHRP010000675.1:0-2762 GCA_035465195.1 Afifellaceae bacterium
GGCACGAATTCCTGGTGGTCGACAAAGCCGTCAAGTGACTGGTTCATTCCAAAGATGATCTTCGCCATGTTGCAATCACCCAAAACCACCATTCAGACCGTGGCACTACCGGAACCTGCCGCCGCTTGCCGCGCGAAGCCCTGTCTTATAGGTTGATTGTTATCATTTCAATGATAATTTATCGATAAAATGCTATCGAAATCGACTAACGACAGGCGGCGACACGACCATGACCAGTAAACCATCATCGCGGGCGGATGCGAAGGGCGGGCGCAGGCCGGTCGTCTCCTCCGCCCATCTCGCGGCCGGATCGATGCCGGAGCTTTCGGAGTACGAATTCGGCCTGATCATGGCGTCCAGCGCCTTCGACCGATGGATCGTCCGCTGCATGGCGGCGGCCGGAGCGCCCGGCATGTTGGCGCTCGACGTGCTGGTGCTGCATGCGGTCAACCATCGCGACCGCGAGAAGACGCTGGCCGATCTCTGCCTGGTGCTCAACATCGAGGACACCCACACCGTGTCCTACGCGATGAAGAAGCTGGAGCGCGACGGGCTGATCACGACCGGGCGCCAGGGCAAGGAGAAGACGGCGGCGATCTCGAAGAAGGGCGCGGAACTCTGCACCCGCTACCGCGATATCCGCGAGGACCTGCTGGTGGATACGGTCAAGACGCTGTCGATCGACGAGAATGACCTGTCGCGGCTGGCCGCACTCCTGCGCGGGCTCTCCGGCACATACGACCAGGCGAGCCGCGCGGCTGCCGCGAGCTGAGTCCGCAGCGGACGATCGATGCTCGACAACGGTGCAAAAACCTGATATTTCTTGCAATTCGTTTGCAATAGCAGATAGAAATGCGAAACTGGTTTTCCAGTCGAATTACGCGCAGGAGTGCGATCACGCTTGCCGGTTCTCTGTCGGGTGTCCTCGCCGGCGGCGGAGTGCTGCGTCCCCAGGAGACGACGCCGGCAGTCGGCCTTGTCGATGAAGATCATGCGCATTCCGCCGTGCACGCCGGCAACCGCGTCGTCGGCAATGTCAATCATGCGGCAAACGGATTCGATCCGCATGAGATCCTGACGGATTTTGATTACGGTACCCGAAGCAGGCGCGCGGACGGGCAGAGCGTCCGCGAGTGGGAAATCACGGCCGTCGATCAGGAGATCGAGATCGCGCCCGGCGTCATGTTTCCAGCATGGACCTACAATGGCCGCATTCCGGGGCCGACCTTGCGGTGCATCGAAGGTGAGAGTCTGAGGGTTCACTTCTCCAATGCCAGTTCGCATCCGCATACAATTCATTTTCACGGCATTCATTCAGCGCGCATGGACGGCATACCCGGCGCCGGACTGGTCGAGCCGGGCGGTAGATTCACCTACGAGTTCACCGCGGTGCCGTTCGGAAGCCATCTCTACCATTGCCATTCGCTGCCGCTGAAGCGCCACATACACAAGGGCCTTTACGGCGCCTTCATCGTCGATCCGGATCCGGACAGGCATCCGGAGCAACGGGACGCGGCGCGGCAGCGGCTGCACACATCCGACGAAAACAAGCGATGGCAGGAATTCGTCATGGTCATGAACGGGTTCGATACGAATTTCGATGACGAGAACGAATTCTATGCTGCCAACTCGATCGCATTCGCCTATTTGGACAAGCCGATCGAGATCGAGCGCAGCCGCCCGGTGCGGATCTACCTTTCCAATCTGACTGAATTCGACCCGATCAATTCCCTCCATCTTCACGCCAATTTCTTCGATTTCTACGATCACGGAACGACGCTTCACCCGACGTCAACGACGATCGATACCGTGATGATGTGCCAGGGCCAGCGCGGCATTCTCGAGATCGATTTCTCCGCACACGAACCCGGCCGCTACATGTTTCATGCCCATCAGTCGGAGTTCGCGGAACTGGGCTGGATGAGTCTCTTCGAGGTCGTCGCAGCATGAGTTCCCGCCTCGCCGGTATCGTCCTGCCGGTCGCCGGCCTGGTTCTCGTGCTGGCGTTCATGTGGATCGGCCGGCCGCTCGATCCGCTGGTACGGTCGGCGCCGCCGGTGGAGGAGGTCAGCGTGGAATCGGTTCGGCTGGCGCCCGGGCTGATCGTTCTCGATATCCGTGCCGACGGTTCAGGCCCGACACACATTGCACAGGTGCAGGTTGACGGTGCATATCGCGCCTTCACCGCCGATCCTTCACAAACCGTCGGCCGGATGAACCGCGCGCGGATCGAGATTCCATATCCTTGGATCGAGGGCGAGAGCCACCATATCGTGCTTGTCACCGGGACCGGCGCGACATTCGAGCATGCGATCGAGGCTGCGGTGACGACAGGGACAGTTTCGCACGGCAACGTCCGTCTTCTTTTGCTGATCGGACTGTTGCTCGGGCCGGTGCCCGTCGGACTTGGCCTGCTCGCGTTTCCCGCGCTCCGATATTCTTCGGGCCGATGGCACGGATTTGTTCTGTCCGTTACCTTGGGTCTGCTGCTTTTCCTGTTCATCGACACGCTTGGGGAGGGTCTCGATGTGGCCGAATCCGCGATCGGCAGGTTGCGGTCCGACGTGATGGTGTGGATTTCGATGATCGCCACGGCGGCAATCCTGCTTGCCGTGGGCCGTCGTTCCGGCCGGCCACCCACCGGGCTCGTACTATCCGGATACATCGCCTTGGGGATCGGTCTTCACAATTTGGGAGAGGGGTTGGTAGTCGGGGCGGCCCTCTCAACCGGCGCGGCATCCCTGGCGGCGTTCCTTGTCGTC
>DATHRP010000676.1:0-4283 GCA_035465195.1 Afifellaceae bacterium
TATCCCAACATGCATACCGGGTCAACAGACTTGATAACACCGTCACAATGTCGCATGGCCCGCGCGGCACTGAAAATCGGCGTCCGCGACTTGGCCAAAATGGCCGGGGTAAGTCCCATGACGATCACGCGATTCGAGACGGGCCAGACTGGCGGCTACGCCATGACATTGCAGAAACTTCAGTCGGCCCTCGAAGCCGCGGGCGTAGAGTTCATCGATGCGAACGGCGGCGGCCCGGGAGTCCGGCTTCCGCGATAGAGATCGGCGCGGTCGCGACCGCAGCCGCAAGCAAACGCGGTGCCCGCCATTCGTTTCGCTTATTTCAGTCTCAAAAAACGAGCTGCTTTACACGACCACCATGATCACGATCGCCCCGCCGCTTTGATTTCCGTTCCTCCCGACGCAGAGTTGGGCTAGGACCCGATCATGCAGCCAGAGCCGTTCTATTCACTCGAGCCCTATCACATCGCGCTCGCCGTCGTCGGCGCGATCATCATCGCGGCCCAGTGGCTGCCGCGGCTGATCTCCAGGCGCGAACCGGCGGCGGCCCCGGTCATGATCCTGTTCGGAGCCGCGGCGGCCCTGTTGATACCGAACATGCCGGTGGTGCCGGATCCGCGCCAGTCGCCCCTGCCCTGGGAAGTGATCAGCGAACTGACCGTCATCGTCGCCCTGTTCGGGGCGGGCATGCGCCTCGATGACCTGAAGCCGTGGATCAAGTGGCGGCCGACGCTCCGGATGCTCGGCATCGCCATGCCGCTGACCATCTTCGCGGTCGCCCTGCTCGGCGTCGGGATGGAAGGGCTGACCGTGGCCGGCGCGATCCTGCTGGGCGCGGCCTTGGCGCCGACCGATCCGGTGCTTGCAGCGGATGTGCAGGTCGGTCCGCCGCAGGAAGGCGAAGAGCACCCGGTGCGCTTCACGCTCACCACCGAGGCCGCCCTCAACGACGGGCTGGCGTTTCCCTTCGTCTATCTGGGCCTCATCATCGCCGCGCAGGGCGCGAGCCCCGGTGGCTGGATCGTCGAATGGCTCCTTATCGATGTCGTCTATCGCATCGCGGTCGCGGTGGTCATGGGGTGGGCCGGCGGCCGGGCGCTGGGGTATGTCCTGTTCACCGTGCCGAAAGGGTCTCTCCTGGCGGAGACCGGTTCCGGCGTCATCGCGCTCGCCGGCGTGCTGCTCTGCTACGGGTCGACGGAACTTGTCGAAGGTTACGGGTTCATCTCCGTCACGATCATGGGGCTCACGCTCCGCCGCGTGGAACAGGACCATCATTTTCACCGCCGGTTGCACGATTTTTCGGAATCCATCGAACACGCCCTGACGGCCGTGTTGCTCATTGCGCTCGGGAGCGTGCTTCCGGTGCTTTTTGAAGACCTGACGGTGATGCACCTGCTCTTCGCGCTGATCCTGATCGCGGTCGTCCGTCCCCTGTCGGGATGGATCGGTCTCCTGAATTCCGACCTCGACTACCGTGACCGGGCGGTCGTGTCGGTCTACGGCGTGCGCGGGATTGGGTCCATCTACTATCTGTGCTACGCTGGCCGTCACATCGAATTCATCAATGAAGAACAACTCTGGTCGCTTGTCGGCCTCGTCATCTTGCTGTCGACGATCCTGCACGGGTTCAGCGTCGGGTGGGCGATGGACAAGTTGCGGGACTAGCGACCGATGTCCGCCACACGTCGATCGCATCAGTCCGGCAACGTCAGATCATGGCAGCCTGCACGGACGCATGACCCCGCTCAAGGACTTGTAGAGCCCGGTGTTGGCGTCGAAGCTCTTGTATTTCTTGGCGCAGGCGGCATTGCGCTCCGGCGAGCCGGCATAGGGTTCCGCCGCCGCGACTGCATCGGATTTCGCAGCCCCGGCATCGGGCGCCGTCGATCCGGCTTCCCGCAATTCGGGCGTCTCCGGCCTCGACCTGCGGGTGATCGTGAAGCGCGGAACATCCCCTGCCCTGTCGTACCAGGAGTCCGCCTTGTCGCGATCCGGCGTGAGGCCGGCTACGGCGAGCCGCGCATAGACATCCGGATCATAGGTCATGCCGACACCCATTGCGCCACGGCGGTCGCCCGCCGCCACGATACGCAGGAAAATCATCCGGGCAGACACCATGTCGCCGCTCTGCAACAGGTCCTCGCCGCGCGCCAGCAGGCGATCGACCTGCGCTGCAGGCAACGGCAATTCGACCGTCAGCGCTTCGTTGGAGACAGGGACTTCCACACTTGCCGTCGCGCCGGTTGCCGGCGTCGGATCGGCCTGGGCTGACCGCAATATCGGATCGGGCAGACGGTCCTCGCTTTTTTCAGGAACAGCCTCCGGGCTTTGCCCTGTCGCGGCTTCACCTGCGGCGACGTCGGCCGTATCCGACTGACGACCGGTCGCACCCGTATCGAGAGCCCTCCCGCCAGCCGCGGCGAGCAGATCGGCCTGGTCGCGGGACGCGGGATCGGCCTGGGCCACAGACGGCTTGATCGCGGGCGCGGCTTCTGCCGGCGAAACCGGGATTGCCGGCATGAGCGTATTGCCGGCCGCGGCGCTCGGCGTATCCGATGCCGACGGCATCGGGTTTGAACCGACGACGTCACCGGCCAACTGGGACCCGGCTGCATCGCCGCGATCAGCGGCGACAGTGACCCGTTCACCGGAAATATTGTCCGGGCGATCCGGCAACACGTCGTTCCATGGCCTGACAAACGCAAAGGCGGCGGAAATCGAAGCGACAATCACTATGCCGGCGGAAACGCCCCAGACGGTTCGGCGTCCGCGCGGACCTTCGATCGACCGGGAGCGATCGCGACGTTCCGCATGATGCGCATCGTTACGCTCGTCCCAACCGGCCTGTTCATCGGTAAGACGCCATCGGTCCTGGCTTGGCCTGCGGTATCGGGGCCTCCGGACCTTGACCCGCGGCTTCTGATTTGGCGCGAGCCTGGTCGCCATGCTTCTGACCGCGGCGTCTTCGGAATGAAGGTCGTCGAAGAACGGCACCGCCCTTCGAGCGGACCTGGCCAGCTCGTCGTTCAGACCATGCGTCAGATCGGCGATCAGACCGTCGAAGGTCTCTTCGGTCCGGTCCGAATTAAGCGGCGTTTCGTCGTTGCGGTGCGAATTGGGGTCGGCATCATCCCGCCTGGCGGCCTGAAAATGCCTGTCTGTCCTGACCATGTCGAATCTCTCTGCTACGCTGATACTTGTCGGTTCGACGCGTGTTGCCCCGTCATCCCTTCTGGTTCGTTGCTGTCAATTTGGGCAGTCAACTTGGCGCTCGCGTTTCGCCACCCGACGAACCGGCGAAACGACGCTGCCCCACCGGCGCAGGAGGACGGTGGGTCGGCGCGAAAACTGTCTGCAAGACAATGCATCGGATCACTCGAGCCATTTCGATACTGCACAATTGACGACGCCTCGAGCGCGGATGCGCCGTGTTCTCCAACGATTTGCAGCATCTCGTCAGTACCTGCAGTGCATCGCCGCCACCGAGCACGGGAAAACTATCGTCGGGGATATGGGCGATAAAAAGGTCGCTTCCTTATTCTCGCCACATCTCGAAAGAGGTGGTGCACTATTGCGTTTGACGAGCAGTGGCGCCCCGGAAGATGTCCGTGATACCTTCGCTCACCCTTTCGAGAATGACTGGAGAAGCCCATGCTGACCGGAACGTGTCACTGCGGCGCCGTCCGCTGGAGCTTCGACGGCATGCCGGACCAGGCGACGGCCTGCAACTGCACGCTCTGCCGGCGCTACGGCGTTTTGTGGATCTACGACTATGAGGGCGAGCGGATCGCGATCGACGGCCCGACCGCCTCATACACGCGCGACGACCAGGAGGAGCCGTTTCTCGAAATCCTGTTCTGTCAGAAGTGCGGATGCGTCGCCAGCTGGCGCGCGCTGTCCGCCAATGACGAGGGGCGTCGCCGCATGGCCGTCAATCTGCGCCTGAGCGAACCCGGGCCCGTGGCGCACCTGCCGATCCGCCATTTCGAAGGCCTCGAGACATTCAAGGGCCTGCCCGGCGACGGGCGCTGCGTGTCGGACATGTGGTTCTGAGAAGCGGCGCAGCTGCGCCGCCGAGTGAGACATCGCCGCCATGTATTGCCTAGTCTACGTCAGCGCCGCGCATCACCTGATGGGTGACGATGAACTGACGGAGATCCTGGAAACGAGCCGGGCCCGAAACGCCGCCGCCGGCATCACCGGGATGCTCCTCTACAAGGACGGCAGCTTCATGCAGCTTCTGGAAGGCGCGAAGACCAATGTCCTGGGAACCTACGAGC
>DATHRP010000677.1:0-9330 GCA_035465195.1 Afifellaceae bacterium
CCCGGCCATCCTGGACGGACGGGTAACGAAGGAAGAAATCCCCTCGGAGAAACGGCCATCGAGCCAAGCGTGGTACTATAACACCCGAAGGAGCAAGTTCGCCGACCCGAGAACCAGACAGGCGATCGGCCTCGCCTTCGATTTCGAGTGGGTGAACAAGAACCTGTTCTATGGGGCCTACAAGCGCTCGGCCTCGTTCTTCGAAAAGTCGCCCTACGCCGCCGAGGGCCTGCCGTCGGCCGAGGAACTGGAACTTCTGGAACCCTGGCGGGACCAGCTAGCGGAAGCGGTATTCCAGGAGCCCCATGTGCCGCCCGTTTCCGACGGCTCGGGGCGGGACCGCAACCATCTGCGCGAGGCTGTCGGGCTTCTCGGCGATGCCGGATGGCGACGCCAGGGTTCGCAACTCGTGAACGAAGCGGGCGAGCCGCTCAGCGTGGAATTCTTGATCCGCTCACCCACCTTCGAGCGGGTGCTCGGCAAGTTCGTCGAGTCTCTCAGGACGATCGGCGTCGACGCAGAGATCCGGCTGGTCGATCCGGCGCAGTACCAGGCCCGGCAGAACGAGTTCGACTTCGATATTCTCGGTGCCGCCTTCTCGCTGGGTGCAACGCCGATGGAGGGCCTGAAGAACTTTCTCACCTCGGAGTCCGCCGACCTGCCCGGCTCCAGCAATTTCGCCGGCATCCGGGAACCCGCCGTCGACGCCCTGCTGGAACAAGCGCTCGCCGCGCCGGACCGTGAAACGCACCGGACGGCTCTCAGAGCGATCGACCGCGTGCTGCGCGCCGGGCATTACACAACTCCCGAGTGGCACTCGCAGGTGCACAGGGTCGCCATGTGGGACATGTTCGACCGCCCGGACATCAAGCCGGATTACGCCTTTCCGGTCGAAACCACATGGTGGTACGATTCGGCCAAAGCTGCGCGAATCGGCAAGACGCAATAGAACGACAAGGTCCGCTGGACTCTATGGCTGCCTATATCATCCGTCGCCTGCTGCTGATGATCCCGACCATTTTCGGCATCATGGCCGTGACATTCGCGGTGATCCAGTTCGCGCCCGGCGGGCCGGTGGAGCAGGTGATCGCCAAGCTGCAGGGCACCGATATTTCCGCGACCGCGCGGATCGGAGGATCGTCGGGCGGCGATTTCGAGGGACAGGGCGTCGACCGGGGCGCTGCTTCGGACTCGGAGATCTCGTCGAAATACCGCGGCGCGCAGGGGCTCGACCCGGAATTCATCAAAAAGCTGGAAAAGCAGTTCGGCTTCGACAAGCCGCCGCTGGAGCGTTTCGCACTGATGGTCTGGAATTACGCCCGCTTCGATTTCGGCGACAGCTATTTCCGCGACATTTCGGTGATCGAACTCTTCAAGGAAAAGCTTCCGGTTTCCATATCGCTGGGTCTGTGGATGACCCTGCTGTCCTACGGGATCTCGATTCCGCTCGGCATCCGCAAGGCGGTCAAGGAAGGCTCCCGCTTCGACGTCTGGACTTCCGCCGTGATCGTCGTCGCCTACGCGGTGCCGGGCTTCCTGGTCGCGATCTTCCTGGTCGTGTTCTTCGCCGGCGGCTCGTTCTTCGACTGGTTCCCGCTACGCGGCCTGACTTCGGACAATTGGAGCGAACTGTCCTGGCCGGCGCGGATCGTCGACTATTTCTGGCACCTGACCCTGCCGATGATCGCGATGGCCCTGTCGGCCTTCGCGACCTCGACGATCCTGACCAAGAACTCGTTCCTCGACGAGATCCGCAAACAATATGTCGTGACCGCGCGCGCAAAGGGCCTGACGGAAGGCCAGGTGCTCTACGGGCATGTGTTCCGCAACGCCATGCTGATCATCATCGCCGGTTTCCCTGGCGCTTTCATCGGCGCATTCATCGCAGGGTCGGTGCTGATCGAGACGATCTTCTCTCTCGACGGCCTCGGGTTGCTCGGGTTCGAAAGCGTGCTCAACCGTGACTATGCGGTGGTCTTCGCGACCGCCTACATCTACGGACTGCTCGGCCTGTTCATCCAGCTGATTTCCGATATCACCTACACCCTCGTCGATCCGCGCATCGACTTCGAGAGCCGGGAAGTGTGATGGACGCTTCGGCCAAGCAACGGACCGATGAAGGCCCGACGGATGTCGCTGTGCCCGCAGCCGAAGCCGGGAAGCGTCCACGGCTTGTGCTGTCTCCGATAAACCAACGCCGGTGGCAGAATTTCAAGGCAAACGGCCGCGGATATGCCTCGCTGTGGATCTTCATCTTCCTTTTTGTCGTCACGCTGTTCGCCGAACTGATCGCCAACGACAAGCCGCTGCTTGTCTCCTACAAGGGCGAACTGCTGTTCCCGGTGGCCGTCGATTACCCAGAAGAAAAGTTCGGCGGCTTCCTGGCAGTCACGAACTATCGCGACCCGTTCGTGCGCGACGAGATCGAGGCGAACGGCTGGATCGTCTGGGCGCCGATCCGCTATTCCTACCGCACCACCAACGACGAACTGCCGGTGCCGGCGCCTTCACCGCCATCGTGGTTGATGGACAAGGAAACGCGCTGCCAGGCCTATCCGGAGGGCGCGAACGACATCAATTGCACGGCCTGGAACTGGAACTGGCTCGGCACCGACGATCAGGCCCGCGACGTCGCCGCGCGGATCATCTACGGCTTCCGCATCTCGGTCCTGTTCGGGCTGATCCTGACGGTGATATCCTCGGTCATCGGCGTGACGGCGGGCGCCGTGCAGGGTTATTTCGGCGGCTGGCTCGACCTGCTCTTCCAGCGCTTCATCGAGATCTGGACGAGCGTGCCGCAGTTCTTCCTGCTCCTGATCATAGCCTCTGTCCTGACGCCGAGCTTCTGGGTGCTGCTCGGCATCCTGTTGCTGTTCTCCTGGGTTACGCTGGTCGGCCTTGTTCGCGCCGAATTCCTGAGGGCGCGCAACTTCGAATACGTCAAGGCAGCGCGGGCCCTCGGCGTCCGCAACGGGACGATCATGTTCCGCCACCTGCTTCCGAACGCCATGGTGGCGACGCTGACATTCATGCCGTTCATCCTGAACGGTTCGATTACCACGCTGACGGCGCTCGACTTCCTGGGTTTCGGCCTGCCGCCGGGCTCGCCCTCGCTCGGTGAGCTGCTGGCGCAGGGCAAGGCCAACCTGCAGGCACCGTGGCTTGCACTGACCGGGTTCTTCGTGATTTCCATCATGCTGTCGCTGCTGATCTTCATCGGCGAGGCGGTGCGCGACGCATTCGATCCGCGCAAGACTTTCATGTGAGGCGGCATGAGCGAACCGATCGTCACAGTCGAAGATCTCGAGCTTGAGTTCCGCCAGGGCGGCAAGGTCACCAAGGCTTTGCGCGGCGTCTCCTTCGAGATCGGCGAACGCGAAACCGTCGCGCTGGTCGGCGAATCCGGTTCGGGCAAATCGGTGACGGCGCTGTCGATCCTGAAGCTCCTGCCCTACCCGCCGGCCCATCACCCCGCCGGCCGCATCATCTTCGAAGGCAAGGACATGATGCAGGCGAACGAGCGCGAGATGCGGCGTATGCGCGGCAACGAGATCTCGATGATCTTCCAGGAGCCGATGAGCTCGCTCAATCCACTGCACACGGTGGAGCGGCAGATCGGCGAGATCCTCGACGTCCACCGCGGAATGAGCGGCGCGCAGGCGCGAGAGCGGGTGCTGGAACTGCTCAACCAGGTCGGCATCCGCGATCCGGAATCGCGGCTGAAATCCTATCCGCACCAGCTCTCGGGCGGCCAGCGGCAGCGCGTTATGATCGCCATGGCGCTCGCCAACGAACCGCGCCTCCTGATCGCCGACGAGCCGACGACGGCGCTCGACGTGACCGTGCAGGCGCAGATCCTCGAACTGCTGGCGGACCTCAAGGCGAGCCGCGGCATGGCGATGCTGTTCATCACCCACGATCTCGGCATCGTGCGCAGAGTCGCCGACAGGGTCTGTGTGATGACAGAGGGCGAGATCGTCGAGCAGGGGCCAACCGAGCGGATCTTCACCGATTCGCAGCACCCCTACACCAAGCATTTGCTGGCGGCCGAGCCGAAGGGCGAGCCGCCGGAATCCGATCCGAACGCACCCGTGGTGATGGAAGGCGACGACATCAAGGTGTGGTTCCCGATCAAGCGCGGCGTTTTGCGCAGGACCGTCGGTCACATCAAGGCGGTCGACGGTATCGATGTCACGGTGCGCGAAGGCCAGACGCTCGGTGTCGTCGGCGAGTCCGGGTCCGGCAAGACGACGCTCGGGCTCGGCCTGCTCAGGCTGATCTCGTCTGAAGGCAAGATCATCTTTCTCGGCAAGGATATCCAGGGCACGAAATTCAGCGAGACACGGGAACTGCGCTCCGACATGCAGATCGTCTTCCAGGATCCGTTCGGGTCGCTGTCGCCGCGCATGGTGATCGACGACATCGTCGCGGAGGGCCTGGAAATCCACGAGCCGCACCTGAGCGACGAAGAGCGCGACCAACGCGTCGTCCAGGCCCTGGAGGAGGTCGGCATCGACCCGGAGACGCGGTTCCGCTATCCGCACGAATTTTCCGGCGGACAGCGCCAGCGCATCGCCATCGCGCGCGCCATGGTTCTGAAGCCGCGTTTCGTCATGCTCGACGAGCCGACGTCAGCGCTCGACATGAGCGTGCAGGCGCAGGTCGTCGACCTGCTGCGCGACCTGCAGCGCGCGCACGGCCTCGCCTACCTGTTCATCAGCCACGACCTGAAGGTGGTGCGGGCGCTCGCCAACGACGTGATCGTCATGCGCGAGGGCGAGGTCGTGGAATCCGGCACAGCGAAGGAGATCTTCGATCATCCGAAGACGGATTATACCAAAGCCCTGATGGCCGCCGCGTTCGACATGAAGGCGGTCGGGACCGGCGTCGTCGGCCAATGAGCGCAGTACTCGTCGCCGTCGACGGCTGGAGCCCGGAACCGTGGGCCCGACGCCTGCGGGAGCAGCTGCCGGACCGTGCCGTGCTCGCGACCGACGAAAGCGGCATCTATCACGGCGACGCATCCGACCTCGGTACGGTTTCGCATCTGGTGACCTGGAAACCCCGGCCGGATCTCCTGGCCAAGCTTTCCGGGCTCAAGGCGATCTATTCGATGGGCGCCGGCGTCGATCACATCCTGAACCTCGAGACCCTGCCCGATGTGCCGATCGTGCGGATCGTCGATCCGGACCTGACCGCGCGCATGAGCGAATATGTCGTCTGGCAGGTGCTGCACCACCATCGCCAGGGGCCGGCCTACCGGCGCCAGCAGGACCGGCACGTCTGGGAAGAACTGCGCCAACCGGCGGCCCGCGAACTGACCGTCGGCATGCTCGGTGTCGGCGTGCTCGGACAGGACGCGGCCAAGCTTCTCCGGCAGATCGGCTTCGCGACGATCGGCTGGAGCCGCTCGGAAAAGCAGATCGACGGCATGGCGTGCTTCCACGGGCGGGACGGACTGGACGATATGCTCGCCCAGACCGACATCCTGGTGGCGCTGCTGCCGCTGACGCCGGAGACCGAGGGCGTCCTCGATGCCCGGCTGATCGACAGGCTGCGCCGCGACGGGCCGCTCGGCGGGCCCGTGCTGATCAACGCCGGCCGCGGCGGCAGCCAGGTCGATGCCGACATCGCCGCCGCACTTGCCGACGGCCGGCTTGCCGGCGCGAGCCTCGACGTTTTCCCCACCGAGCCCCTGCCGGCCGACAGTCCGCTTTGGGATGCGCCGAACCTGGTGATCACGCCCCATGCCGCGGCAGTCTCCAGCCCGCGGGCGCTTTGTGTGCAGATCGCCGAGCAGATCCGGGCGCTCGACGCCGGCCGGCCGCTCGCCAACGTCGTAGACCGCGAACGCGGCTACTGATCCGCCAGCCGCCTGATCGATGTCACGGGACAGTCGGCGGCCTCGAGGCGGGAGATCGTCTCCGTCAGCGGTTCGCTCGCCACCGCCATGTGATGGACGTTGGCGTGGAGCAGCCGCTCGCCGTCCAGCATGATGCCGAGGTGGCCTTTCCAGAAGACAAGGTCGCCGCGCCTCAGTCGCGGAAGGCCCGATGCGATGGGAAGGGGCTGGCCGAGAGCCGCCTCCTGCATGTCGGTGTCGCGCGGCGCGCGACAGCCTGCCATGCGCAGGGCGAGCTGGACCAGTCCGGAGCAATCGATCCCGAATGCCGACGTACCGCCCCACAGATAGGGCGTGCCGGCGAGAGTCTCGGCCACGGCGACAAAATCACCTGCATCGTCATCGAGAGCGCCCAGATGCTGTGTGACGATCGCGCCGGCCGGCTCGATCAGCGCATATCTGGCATTGTGGTCGTGCGCCTCACCCGTCACGGCAACCGACGCGCCGAGCGACAGGATGTCGACGACTGGAGACTTGATGTCCGGCCGGGAGAAGACAAGCGTGCGCGGAACAGTGACCCGATGAGTGGGCTCGCGATCGGCCGGGCCCAGATCGTTTGCCGCCATCCAGCCGACATAGCCGTCAAAGCTGAGCTGGACCCAGTTCCAGCCTTCGTCGCCAGCCTCGAACACCTGCACCATGTCTCCGCACAGCGCTTCCGTATCGAGCAGCGCGTCCGGCGTCGGCCGGCGGAACAGGCGTGCGACCGGCGAAATGATCCGCGCCGGCATTGCGGACACGAAACGATCGGCCTCGACCCTGCCCTTCAGCCTTTCGTCGGCAAGGTCCGGCCGGTAGGCATGAATGCGGCGGTCGAGCTTCTCCATGGGCTCAGAATGCCTGATTCGACGCCGCGGCGACGCACGAATTCATCACGTGGCGAGTTCCGCCGCCCGCGAGACGACGAGATCCCCCAGCCGTTCCACGAACAGCGCGCCATCGACCGTGCGCTTGATCAGCACGTTGCGCCTGTCCTTCGGATCGCGCGACCGGCTGAGCAGCCCGAGCCGCCCCATCGTGTCCAGCGCGCGGGTGATCACCGGCTTCGTGACGCCGAGCTTGGCCGCCAGCCCGCGCACGGTGTGCGGCGGCGGGACCAGATAGACCTCGAGCAGGATCGCCAACTGGCGCGTCGACAAATCGGGCTCGTCGCCGCGCACCATATCGAGCGACGCCGAATGCCAGAGGCGGAGCGACTGCAACGGGCTGATCTGAACGGCCATGTCCGGCGTCTATCGTTTCGGTTCCGTACCGATTAAACGACGGTTCCGGGGCCGGTGCAAGCCCCGTCTATCCGAACTCGGCCGCGATGACTTTGAACAGCGCCCGGATACCCTGCGACTCGCCGCCTTCGGGCGAGGCCGGAAGTGCCGTCGGCGTCCAGCCGTAAATGTCGAAATGCGCGAAGCGGTCGGCTTTTTCGACAAACCGCTCGAGGAACAATCCGGCCGTGACCGAACCCGCGAACGAGCCGCCGGAAATATGGCTGACATCAGCGACTTTCGACGAGAGCATGCTGTTGTAGGGCTTCCACAGCGGCATCCGCCAGACGGGATCGGCCTCTTCGACGGCGGCGGCGGCGAGCGCGCCGGCAAGGCCGTCATCGTCGCAGTAGAAGGGCGGCAGTTCCGGGCCGAGCGCCACGCGGGCCGCGCCGGTCAGCGTCGCCATGGAAACGATCAGGTTTGGCTCCTCCTCGTCGGCCAGCGCCAGCGCGTCGGCCAGGATCAACCGTCCTTCGGCGTCAGTGTTGCCGATCTCCACGGTCATGCCCTTGCGGCTTTTCAGGATGTCGCCCGGCCTGAAGGCGTTGCCGTCGATGGCGTTCTCCACGGTCGGGACGAGGACTCTCAGCCGCACATTCAATCCGGCGCTCATGATCATGTGCGCCAGACCGATGACATTCGCGGCGCCGCCCATGTCCTTCTTCATCAGCGACATGGAGTTGCCGGGCTTGATATTGAGGCCGCCGGTGTCGAATACGACGCCCTTGCCGACAAGCGTCACCTTCGGAGCGGACTCATCGCCCCATGTCATGTCGACCAGCAGCGGGCGCCGCGGGCTGGCCTTGCCCACGGCGAAGATCATCGGAAAGTCTTCCTCCAGCGCGGTTCCGCCGATCACTTCGATCGCCGCCCCATGGCGCCCGGCAAGCGCGGTCATCGCCTCGGCGATCTCCTCCGGGCCCAGGTCGTTGGCGGGCCGGTTGATCAGGTCGCGGGCGAGAAAGGTCGCATCGGCGGCACGCAGCAGGTCGTCACGGTCCAGGCCTTCGCCAAGCGAAAGCCGCGGCCGTTCGGCGGTCTGGGCTTTGTATCTGTCGAAGCGGTATCCGCCGAGCAGGAAGGCAAGCGCGGCCAGCCGGCCGCTGGCGGCCGTGCCGGCGAAACTGTAGGTGCCGACCGGCAGTTTGCGCGCCAGCGCGCCGGCGAGGAGCGGCTCCTCGGCGATCGTCTTCTTGCCGGTACCATAGAGAATGGCCGACAGGCTTCCGTCCGCGGCCGGCAGGCAGGCGAGCTGCCCGGCACCACCCTTGAAGCCGACCGCCTCGGCATAGGACCGCTCGAGCTGTCCAAGCGCCGAAAGCGCCTCGCCGGATTCCGTGGCGCTGACGAAGGAAATCGGCAGGGCCTTCGAGCCGGCGTCGTCGGTAAGAAGCAGTCTCGGATCGTCTGACATGGAAATCCTTTTCAACGTTCCGGTACCTTCTGCCGCCCCGCACGGCCGTTCGCAATCCCCGAACGCGGGAATCCGACATATCGCCGTAATGCCGCCCGACCTGCGCCTTTTGAGTAAAGCTTGTTAACCAGCGTTAACGAACCGTTAGCGCTTGCTCCCTAAGAATCACCACGCAGGATTCGTTGGGGAGCTGACAGCAATGAAGCACGACCCTCAGTACCGCATTGTCTATGCGAAGCGTCTGAATACCATGCTGGCCAGCTGTGCGCTCAGCGTGCTGGTTTCCGGCTGCACTTCGACGGGTTCGACCAATTCGTCGACGAGCGCCGACACCGGCGAGATCGCGGCGAGCGGAACCGTCCAGGCGTCGAACATGACCGAGAAGCAGGCGCTTTCGGCCGTGCAGACATGGGGCAACGCCTATACCCGCAATGAGAAGGACAAGGTCGCGGCGATAAACTACGCCGCCGCATTGCGTGCCGCCGGCCAGACGCAACAGGCCGTCGACGTGTTGCGCAAGACCGTCATCCACCATTCATCGGATCGCGAAGCGCTGGCCGAATACGGCAAGGCGCTGGCGGCCGACGGCCAGTTCAACGAAGCGCTGGCGGCCATCCGGCGCGCCCAGCGCAGCGACAATCCCGACTGGCGGCTACTCGCCGCCGAGGGCGGTGTGCTCGATTCGCTGAAGCGCAACGACGAAGCGCGCCAGCGTTACCGCCAGGCTCTTGTGCTGGCGCCCGACGAAC
>DATHRP010000678.1:0-3958 GCA_035465195.1 Afifellaceae bacterium
ATTCCGCGGTTCGCTGCAGCCGGACCAGCCGCTTGCGCCGATCGTCTGGTTCCGGGCCGGCGGGCCGGCCGAAATCCTTGCTATGCCGGCCGATGCGGACGATCTCGCCGGCCTGATGCGCGCTGTGCCGCCAGACGTTCCGGTGACGGTGATCGGTCTCGGCTCGAACATGCTGATCCGCGACGGTGGAGTGCCGGGCATCGTCGTGCGGCTTTCGGCGCGCGGATTCGGCCAGGTCACCGTCGAGGGAAACCGCATCCGGGCTGGAACCGCACTGGCCGACAGGCGGCTGGCGGCGGCCGCCCTCGACGCCGGCCTCGGCGGGTTCGCCTTCTATCACGGTATTCCCGGCGGGCTCGGTGGGGCGCTACGCATGAATGCCGGCGCCAACGGCGTGGAGACCTGCCAACGGCTGGTCGAGGCCGTCGCCGTCGATCGGGCCGGCGAACGCCATGTCCTGTCGAACGCCGATATGGATTACAGCTACCGGCATAGCGGAGCCCCGGACGACATGGTATTCGTCGAGGCGCTGTTCGAGGGCGCGCCGGAAGACGCCGAGGAGATCCGCAGGCAGATGGACGCGGTCCAGGAGCATCGCGAGACGGCGCAGCCGATCAAGAGCCGGACCGGTGGATCGACGTTCAAGAACCCGCCGGACGGCAAGGCGTGGCAGCTGATCGACGCCGCCGGGTGCCGCGGGCTTCGCGTCGGTGGCGCCCAGGTTTCGGAGATGCACTGCAATTTCCTGCTCAATATCGAGGAGGCAACGGGCCACGACCTTGAACTGCTTGGTGAGACCGTGCGGGCGCGCGTGCTGGAGACCAGTGGCGTCAGGCTTGAATGGGAGATCCGGCGGATCGGTGCATTCCGGCCGGGCGAGGAGATCGAGCCGTTCCTCGGCAAGGGCTGACCTGTTCGGGACCGCATGGCGGGTGCCGATCACGGATTATTCGACCCGGTAGCGGGAAGTTAATCAAAGTTAACACTTTCTTACCAATCTCGCGGCCATAGTCGGATCGGACGCCGAATCGGGGGCTGATTCGCGGGTGGGATTGGGTAATGACTGCAAGTAAACATGTCGCTGTTCTGATGGGCGGCTGGTCTTCCGAGCGGGAGGTCAGCCTGTCATCGGGGAATGCCTGCGCCACTGCCCTTGAGACGGCAGGCTACAAGGTGAGCCGCATCGATGTCGGCCGGTCGATCGCGCGGGTGCTCGACGATCTTCGGCCGGACGTCGCCTTCAACGCCCTGCATGGACCCTACGGCGAGGACGGAACGATCCAGGGCGTGCTTGAAATCCTCGACATTCCCTACACGCATTCCGGCGTGCTCGCCTCGGCTCTCGCAATGGACAAGGTACGGGCGAAGCAGGTGGCCGGTGCCGCCGGCGTCAACGTCACCGAGCATGTCGTGACGAGCCGGGCGGAAGCGGCCAAGGCACACGTCATCCCGCCGCCCTATGTCGTCAAACCGATCTCGGAAGGCTCGTCCTTCGGTGTCGTCATCGTGCCGGAAGGGCAAAGCGCGCCGCCGCAATCGCTGACCGCCGATGCCTGGCCGTACGGCGAGACCGTGATGGTCGAGCGCTACATTCCGGGTCTCGAACTGACCTGCGCCGTGATGGGAGCGCCGGGCGAAGAGGTGGCGCTGGACGTCATCGAAATCGTGCCCGTGAGCTCGCGCTTCTACGACTATGAATCGAAGTACGCGGAAGGCGGTTCAAAACACGTTCTTCCGGCGCAAATTTTACCATTTGTTTACCAAAATGTCCGCACGTTCGCACTGCAGGCGCATCGTGCAATCGGGTGCCGCGGAGTGTCCCGGTCAGATTTCCGTTTCGACGCGGACGGAACAGGGGAACTGGTCTGGCTGGAGGTCAATACGCAGCCCGGCATGACGCCGACATCATTGGTTCCGGAGCTGGCCGATCTGGCCGGATACGACTTCCCGGCGCTGGTGAGCTGGATGGTGGAGGACGCATCGTGCGGGCGGTAGGCAGAAAGGGACGGGTGTCGCGCAGGGGGCTTGGAGCTCTCGCCTCGGCCGTTCGTTCGTTGCCCACGCGCATGCTGGATTGCCTGCCGCGGCGGATGCGCCGCTCGCTGGAAAAAGTCGAGCGCAACCAGATCGGTCCTGTCGGCCTATATGCGTCGTTGGCGTTTCTCGGAACGGTCATCGTCTACGGCGTCATTGCCGGCGGACATCTGAACGGGCTCGCCGACCGTGTTCTGATCGGCGCCGGCCTCGGCGTCGAGGCCATCGATATCGACGGCCAGTTGGAGACCTCCGAACTGGCCATCCTGGAGCGCCTCGAGGTCGACGATACGAGGTCGCTTCTCAGCTATGACGTCTCGGAAGCGCGCAACCGTATCGTCGGTCTGCCCTGGATCGGCAGCGCCTCGGTGCGCAAGCTCTATCCCAACCAGCTTCGTGTGCGCGTCGTCGAGCGGGCGCCTTTCGCGCTTTGGCAGCGGGGCAACGTCATCGTGCTGATCGACCGGTCGGGGACGCCGATCATCGAATATTCCGACTCGCGGTTTGCAAGCCTGCCGCTCGTCGTCGGCTACGGCGCGGAAAGCCATGCGGAAGCGTTTCTTGACATGTTGCGGGTTCATCCGGGCCTTTCGGCGCGAACGCGCGCCTCGGTCTTCGTCGCCGAACGGCGCTGGAACCTCGTTCTGCACAACGGCATCACGATCAAGCTGCCGGAAAGCGGCGCCGGCGCGGCGTTGGCCGTCCTGGCGAAGATCGACCGCGACGAGGGTCTGCTCAATCGCAACATCACGATGGTCGATCTCAGGCTCGCCGATCGCATGATCGTCCGCCTGTCGGACGAAGACGGCGCGGTCAGCGAGGACGACCGGGTCCAGATCCGCCAACTCGCCCAGGCCGGAGGACGGACATGAGCGGAGATCGGCGCGAAACCGGCGGGATCTCCCGTATCAAGCCGCTTGGCGCGAAGCGTTCGGCGCTGGTCACCGTGCTCGATGTAGGATCGACCAAGGTGTGCTGCATCATCGCCAGGTTGAAACCGCGCGAGGGCGAGGCGCTGCGCCGGCGCAGCCATTCCATCGAAGTGCTCGGATTTGCCTCCACCCGCTCGCGCGGCATCAAGTCCGGCGTCGTCGTCGACATGGAGGAGGCGGAAAAGTCCATCCGGCTGGCCGTCGACGGCGCGGAGCGGATGGCCGAGGTCACCGTCGACAGCCTTATCGTCAATGTCGGCTGCGGCCGGCTGCGCAGCGAAGCCTTTTCGGCGAGCGTCGCTCTGGCCACGCCGTCCGTGCAGCCGACCGATATCCAGCGTGTGCTGGCGTCCGGCGGCGCCCACTCGGTCAATGAGGGGCGGCTTGTCGTCCATTCCCTGCCGATCGGCTACGCGCTCGACGGCCATCGCGGAATCGCCGATCCCTCCGGTATGGTCGGCACAGAACTCGGCGTCGACATGCATGTCGTGACGGCCGACGAAGCGCCGCTCAGCAACCTGGAACTGACGATCAACCGCTGCCATCTCGGCGTGGAAACTGTCGTCGCCACGCCTTACGCCTCCGGCCTGGCGGCCATCGTCGACGACGAGGCGGAGCTGGGTGTCGCCTGCTTCGACATGGGCGGCGGCACGACGAGCCTGTCGATCTTCCATGAAGGCCAGTTCGTCTATGCCGATTCGATCCCCATCGGCGGCCAGCACGTGACCATGGACATCGCTCGCGGCCTGTCGACCCGGCTCGCCGACGCCGAGCGGATCAAGGCCCGGCACGGGTCGGCCCTGCCGTCCATTTCCGACGAAAAGGACATCCTGACCATTCCGCCGGTGGGCGAGGACGAGCGCGATGTGCCCAACACGGTGCCGCGCGCGGCGCTGACGCGGATCATCCGGCCGCGCATCGAGGAGACGCTGGAGATGGGTCGCGACATGCTGGTCAAGTCGGGTTTTGCCGACCAGGTTGGCAAGCGCGTC
>DATHRP010000679.1:0-2383 GCA_035465195.1 Afifellaceae bacterium
ATCTTCATTGTCGCGACGATGCTGACGCCGCTCTTCCGTGGCTGGCGGCGGCGCAGCCTGGAGGCCCAAGCATGAGACAGGGCACGAACGACGAGGCGATGAAAGGCAGTGACATGAAAAAGTCGCGCACGGGCGAAACGATTTTCGTCCTGATCCTGATTGCCGGACTTGCGATCTTCACGTTCGGGTCGCTGTCCTACGTGACGGAGCTGAGAACGATGCCGCTCATATTCGGCGTTGCCGGCATCCTGCTCCTGCTTCTCCTGCTGGCCGGAAACCATATTCCGGCCTTGCGCGGCATAAGCCGGGCCGGTTCACCGTCCGTCTCGGCGCCGCCCGGCGGCGGCGAAAAGGCTACACCGAACAGCGCCGAGCCGGAATGGCGGGACGTGCTGAAGGTGATGGCCTACATGGTCGGATTCTGGGTCGCCATTTTGTTTTTCGGCCTGACCGTCACAGTGCCGCTTCTAATCGCCGGGTTCCTGATCTTCGAGGCGCGGGTCAGGGCCGGTTACGCCATCCTGTCCGGCCTGATCGCCGTCGTGGTGATGGTGCTCAGCCTCAATGTGATGGGTATCGACGTGTGGCCCGGGATCATGCCCGAAATCATCCCGGACTATCTCGGCGGCGGTCTGATGCCGCTGCTGTAGGGCTGACCTAGAGTAACGCAGAATGCCGGAGCAAATGGTATGAGACTTATGAGCTTTGAGATCGACGGACGCCCGCGCTACGGGATCGCGCGCGAGGACGGGATCGTCGATCTGACGGATGCGCTCGGCGCCGGCCGGCCGGATCTGCTTTCGGTCATCCGCGCGGGGGAAGCCGAACGGCTTGGAGAGGCCGCAGGCGGCAAGGCGGCCGGCTATCAACTCTCCGAAATAAAGTTCCTCTCGCCGATCCCCAATCCGGAAAAGATCCTGTGCGTCGGCGTCAACTATCTCGGGCGCAACGAGGAATATCCCGATCCCAAGGCGGCACGATATCCGAGCCTGTTCTACCGCCATCCGGGCTCGATCGTCGGCCACGACGTGCCGATCGAGCGTCCGCGCGCCACCAACGAGTTCGACTATGAGGGCGAGGTCGCGCTGATCGTCGGCCGCGACTGCCGATATGTCAGCGAAGACCGAGCGCTCGACGTCGTACTCGGCGCGACGATCTGCCAGGAGGGAACGGTGCACGACTGGCTCCGGCACGGCAAGTTCAACTCGACCCAGGGTAAGAACTTCGATCGCACCGGCAGCATCGGCCCGTGGATCGTCACGCGCGACGAGATCGATCTGGAAAAGCCGCTGGAAATCACCACCCGGGTGAACGGCGAGGTCCGCCAGAAGGACACGACAGACCGGATGATCTTCGATTTCGCGAGACTGATCTCGTACATTACGAGTTTCGCTACCCTGCGGGCCGGCGACATTCTGGTCACCGGCACGCCGACAGGCACCGGCCGATGGCTTGACCCGCCGCAATGGCTGGTCGCCGGCGACGTGGTCGAGGTCTCGGTCCCGGAGATCGGCGTCCTGCGCAACGAGATCGTCGACGAGCAATAGGCAGGGAGGCCGGGCCATGCCGCACATCATCGTGGAATACACCGCCAATCTCGATCACGTCCCATGGGATGAGGTCCTGAAGGTCCTGCACAAGGCGGCCGCGGAAATGCCGGAACTGCCGATGCCCGGCCTGCGCTCGCGGACGCATCGCTGCGCAGACTTCCGGGTCTCCGACGGCAAGCCGGAGAACGCCTTCGTGCATGTCGTGCTGCGCATGGGCCACGGCCGTTCGGAGGAGGCGCGGGAACGTATCGGCAAGCACGTCTTTTCGGCGCTTGCGGATTATTTCAAGGCGACCTTCGACGAGCGGCCGCTGTCAGTGACGCTGGAGGTTCAGGAAATCCACCCCGTGCTGAATTTCCGCAAGGCCAATCTGCGCGATCATTTCGACAAGGGCTGACAGGTGCCGAGGAGATCGGATTCATGAAGATCAGCAAGATCACCGCATACGGCCTGCAGCTTCCCATGGGCGACCGCTACCGGATGTCGGTGGCGAACTATGAGCGGCTCCAGGCGATCGGCGTCGAGATCGAGGCCGAAGACGGACAGGTCGGTATCGGGCAGGCGACGATCACCGCGGCGGCCTATTCGCCCTATGGTGAGACGCTGCAGGGCGCGGTCCACGCCATCAGCGAGCATTTCACGCCGGCGCTCATCGGCCTCGAACCTCTGGCGATCGAGTCGGCCCATCTCAGGATGAACAAGGCACTGCAGGGCAATTGCTCGGCCAAATGCGCGGTCGACGTTGCGCTGCATGATCTGGCCGGCAGGATCCTCGGCGTCCCCGTCTGTTCGCTGCTCGGCGGGCCGCTGCGCACCGAATTGCCGGTTCTGAG
>DATHRP010000680.1:0-4231 GCA_035465195.1 Afifellaceae bacterium
GCAGGCGTCCGTCGGCATGGTCTCGGTTTCCGCGTGGCCGCACCTGGGGCAAACGATCGTCGATTGCAGTTGCGCCGCAACGTTTTGCTCTGCATGGGCATTTCCTCGCGATTGCCTGAGAGCCATAAACGCACTGTCAACCGCCTGTGTACCGTACGGCGCAAGATTCGGGTGGAGGCTCCCCTGCCCGGCACATATCCGTTTCCCCGATACCGGACATCACAAGAGACCGAGGAAGGGAACCGAATATGGCAATACTCGAAGGCAAGGTCGCCATCGTCACGGGCGCAAGCTCTGGCATCGGCCGGGCGGCGGCGCGATTGTTCGCCGACGAAGGCGCGAAGGTCGTCGTCTCCGCCCGCAGGCAGGACGAGCTGAACCGGCTGGTTTCGGAGATCGAAGCCGCCGGCGGTACGGCGAAAGCCCATGCGGGCGATGTCCGTGACGAGGCCTGCGCCAGGTCGCTCGTCGAACTCGCCGTCGGCGAGTTCGGCGGCCTCGATATCGCCTTCAACAATGCCGGCACCCTCGGCGCCATGGGTTCGGTTACCGAGATTTCTCCAGAAGGCTGGCGGGAAACGGTCGAAACCAACCTGACCGGCGGATTCCTCGGCGCAAGGCATCAGATCCCCGCGATGATCGCCCGCGGCGGCGGCTCGCTGATCTTCACGTCCACCTTCGTCGGCCACACGGTCGGTTTTCCCGGCATGGCCGCCTACGCCGCCGGCAAGGTCGGGCTGATCGGCCTGACCCAGGTGCTCGCCGCCGAGCTCGGCGCCAGCAATATCCGCGTCAACGCCATCCTGCCCGGCGGCACCGATACGCCGATGGGCAGGGCAGCGGCCGCCACACCGGAGGCCCGCTCGTTCGTGGAGGGCCTGCACGCCCTCAAGCGCATCGCCGACCCTGCCGAGATCGCCCGCACCGTGCTCCATCTCGCATCCGATGTTTCTAGCTTCATGACCGGCACGGCGCTGCTCGTCGATGGCGGCGTTTCCGTAGTCCGGACGTGAGGACGGGCGGATTCCGGACTACCGTGCGATCTCGTACCCTGCCTTTGCAAGCGAACCGACGAGGGAATCATAGCCGATGCGGGCATACTCCGCCGGCGGCGCCTTGGCCGGGTCCTGCTCGGCCTCGACGATGAACCAGCCCTCATAGCCGTTGTCGGCGAGCCGCTGGATCACGGCGTCGAAATCGATCGAGCCGTCGCCCGGCACCGTGAAGGCGCCCTGGATCACCGCGTCGAGGAACGAGACCCTGTCCCGGTCGATCGTGTGGATCACCGAATTGCGCACGTCCTTGGTGTGGACATGGATGATGCGCGGCCCGTGATTGTCGATCACCCGCAATATGTCGCCACCGGCAAACGCCATGTGGCCGGCGTCGTAGAGCAGGCCGACGGCCTCGCCGGTGTTGGCCATCAGCGTGTCGAGATCCTGCTCCGTCTCGATCGCCGTCGCCATATGGTGGTGGAACGCCAGCGGCATCTTTTCCTCGGCGCAGAATTCGGCGAACGCCGTCAGCCGCCGGCCGTAATCGCGGATCTGGTCGTCCGAAAGCCGTCGCCGCGTATTGAGCGGCGCACTACGGATGTTCTGCACCGTGCCCGCCGTCTCGCCATAGACGATGCAGGTGCAGCCGACCGTCTTGAAGAGGTCGATCTGCTCGCGCGCCTGGTCCTTTTCCGCTTCGAGTTCGTTGTCGAGAACGGTTCCGGAATACCAGCCGGAGACGAGCTGCAGGTCGTACTTGCCAAGCACGGCAAGCATCTCGTCGGCCGTCTTCGGGAACTTGCCGCCGCGCTCCATGCCGGAATAGCCGGCCGCCTGTGCGTCCGCCAGGCAGGTCTCCAGCGGAATTTCTCCGCCCAGTTCCGGCAGGTCGTCGTTGGTCCAGCCGATCGGCGCAATGCCGAGCATCGCTTTCATGAATGGTCTCTCCTCTCAGACGCCGATGCGCTGGCCCTTGCGGCCCTTTTCATGGTCGGCGCGCGCCTCGCGCACGCTGTCGCGCTCGCTCACTTCCGGCACGCCGACATCCCACCAGGCATCGCCCGGCGTCCAGGTATGGGCGTCGGTGTTAATGGAGATTACCGTCGTGCGGTCGTTCGCCTTGGCCCAGTCGATCGCCTGCTCCAGGTCGGTCAGGCTTTCCACGTGCCGCGTCAGCGCGCCCATGGCCTCGGCATGCTTGGCGAAATCGACGGCGAACGGCTGCTTCACCCGGCTGTCCTTGATCAGGTTGTTGAACGAGGGCACGCCCTTGAAGTTCTGCAGCCGGTTGATCACCGCGAAGCCGCCATTGTCGCAGACGATGACGATCATCTTGTGGCCGGTGAGCGCGCTCGAATAGATGTCGGAATTCATCATCAGGTAGGAGCCGTCGCCGGTCATCACGATCACGTCGCGGTCCGGATCGGCCATCGCCGCGCCCCAGCCGCCGGCGATCTCGTAGCCCATGCAGGAAAAGCCGAACTCGCAATCGAAGGTGCCGGGGTCCTTCACCCGCCAGCCCTTGGTGAGTTCGCCCGGCAGGCCGCCTGCCGCCGTCAGCACCAGATCCTTCTCCGCCGCCTTACGGTTCACCACGCCAACCACCTGGGCATAGCTCGGCACCGGCGCGTTGGTCGGCTTCTGCAGTTCGTCCAGCGTCCCGTTCCAGGCGGCGAACTCGCTCCGTCCCTTCTCCATCCAGCCCGGATCGACGGCCCAGTCACCGAGCGCGGCGTCGAGCTCGGCGACCGTCTCGCGCGCGTCGCCGATAACGGCGAGTGCCTTGTGCTTGACCGCATCGAAGCGCGCCGCGTTGATCGCCACGATCCGCGCATCGGCGGCAAAGGCCGACCATGAGCCCGTGGTGAAATCCTGCAGGCGTGTGCCGATCGCCAGGATGACGTCGGCCTCCTCAGCCAGGGCGTTTGCAGAGGCAGAGCCGATAACGCCCATCGGCCCGATATGGGCCGGGTGGTCGTGGGTGAAGGCGCCCTTGCCGGCGATCGTCTCGGCGACCGGGATGCCGCGCTCGGCGAGATGCGCCACCGCGTCTTCCGCCATCGAATAGCGCACCCCGCCGCCGGAAATGATCAGCGGCTTCTTGGCACCCTTCAGGATCTCGGCCGCCTGGGCCACCCGGCCCTTGTCGGGCCGCGGCCGCGGAATGTCGTGCACCCGCGGCTCGAAGAACGCTTCCGGATAATCGAACGCTAACTCCTGCACGTCCTGGCAAAGGCCGATGAACGCCGGCCCGCAATCGGCGGGGTCGAGCATCGCCGCCACCGCCTGCGGCAGCGACGAGATGATCTGCTCCGGATGCACGATCCGGTCCCAGTAGCGCGTCACCGCCTTGAAGGCGTCGTTGACGCTGATCGTCGGGTCGTTGAAATGCTCCACCTGCTGCAGCACCGGATCGGGTCGTCGATTGGCGAACACGTCGCCGGACAGGAACAGGACCGGCAGCCGGTTGGAATGGGCGACGCCGGCCGCTGTCATGAAATTCATGGCGCCCGGACCGATCGACGATGTGGCGATCATGATCTGCCGCCGCCGCTTCGCCTTGGCATAGGCGATCGCCGCCAACGCCATCGACTGCTCGTTCTGCCCACGCCAGGTCGGAAGCTGGTCCTGAACCGCCTCCAGCGCTTCGGAAAGGCAGGTCACGTTGCCGTGGCCGAATATCGCGAAGGCGCCGGCGAACAGCGGCACCTTCTCGCCGTCGATCGTGGTGAACTGGTTGCACAGGTAGCGCACAAGCGCCTGCGCCATCGTCAGGCGGATCGTCTTGCCGGCCATGCCGCTCCTCCCGGTCTGGTCTTTTACTGATCAAGGGATATGGCGAGACAATCGCCTTTGCAATGCCAATTCCGGGGCGCGCTAAAATGGAACAGACGGACCGAAATCGGGAGGTCAACGGTGGGATCGCGGCTCCGGACCACGTATACAAACCGGCACGTCATCCCGTGCGCACTGCAGCATCTTCGATGATGCAGTGCGGGCCCGGGATCGGTCCGCAATCCTGACGCTGCAGCGCTGTCCCTACCCCCGCAGACCGTCGATCCCGAACTTGTCCTTCAGCCGATGCGCCAGCGCCTGACCGTCGGCTTCAGGCATCGGCAGGAACGGCGGGCGGACGTTGGCCCAGCGCGGGTCGACCCACCTGGCGAGCAGCCGCTTCTGCGCCGGGATCGGCGCGTAGTCCTGCATGGTGAGGCGGAACTTCTTGACCGTCTCGT
>DATHRP010000681.1:0-1802 GCA_035465195.1 Afifellaceae bacterium
GATCGGCGACGAGGAGGATTCGCATCTCGGCGATTTCATCGAGGACAAGAACGCCATCCTGCCGATCGACGCGGCGATCCAGTCGAACCTGCGCGAGACGACCACGCGCGTGCTTGCCTCGCTGACGGCGCGCGAGGAACGCGTGCTGCGCATGCGCTTCGGCATCGGCATGAATACCGATCACACGCTGGAAGAGGTCGGGCAGCAGTTCTCTGTGACCCGCGAGCGCATCCGGCAGATCGAGGCCAAGGCGCTGCGCAAGCTGAAGCACCCGAGCCGTTCGCGCAAGCTGCGCAGCTTCCTCGACAGCTGATCGCCGGCGGCGCGTGCCGCCGGTCCGCCTTCTATTCCGCGATCTCCCAGACGATGCTGACGCGCGAGCTGAAGGTCAGTTCGCCGCCCTGGACGGGCACCGGCATGGCCTCGGCCATGGTCGTGCGTGCCATCGGTATCGGACCCGGCGCATCGGCCACGGATTCGGTGATCAGCACGATACCGCCGAGCGCCACGCCGGCCGCCTCGGCATAGAGTTCCGCGCGCGCTCTTGCGTCGGCGACAGCCGCCTTGCGGGCACGCTCCTCCACCGGCTTCGGTTCGGCGACGCCGAACTGGATACCGGACACCGTGTTGGAGCCGAGCGACACCATGCGGTCGAGGATGGCGCCGGTGCGCTCAAGGTCCCGAATGCGGACGATTAGGCTGTTGTTCACCGTGTAGCCGACGATGCGGGGCTCCCCGGGATCGGTGCGGGTGCGCTCCGGATAGACGATCTTTGGCTGGATGGAGAAGTTGGCGGTCTGGATATCGCGGTCGGCGATCTCCTCATCCTTGAGGGCGGCGATCAGTTCCGACACGGTCGCGGAGTTCTGCGTCAGCGCGGCAGCCGCCGTCTCCGCCTCGCTGACGACGCCGAGCGTGACCGTCGCCATATCGGGCGCGGCCGTCGCTTGGCCGACTCCGGTGACGCTGATCCGGCGGGTTTTTTCCTCCGCCGCGCTGGCGTCCTGGGCGGTCAGCATCGTCGCAAGGCCGAGCAGGCCCGCTACGACGACCGCGGCGCTCAATCTGGTGTTCAAGATGGTATGCAGCATTCTGTCATCCCCGGTTCAAAGCCCCCGCTTGATCTCGCCTATCGGCCGCGCCGGATGCGGCGTGGCCGATCCTACCGATATAAGACGCGCGGGGAACCGGAATCCTTGGGGTGGATGTGCCAAAGCCGAAAAAATCTTGCCGTCAGGGCGACGATGGCGTAGGCCAAACGCCGCGGGTCTGTAGCTCAATTGGTTAGAGCCGACGGCTCATAACCGTCTGGTTGCAGGTTCGAGTCCTGCCAGACCCACCAAATAATACAATTAAACTCAAGGGGTTAGAGAAATTCTCTGGCCCCTTTTCTCTTTGATCGCCGAACGATTGAAGGCTTGGGCAACATCTGGGGCAACATGCCGCACTTCTTATTGCCATCATAAGAAAAGGCCGACCCGAAGGCCGGCCCAAATCTGCTGAGGAAACTCACTGAATTGTCATCACGGCGGGACAAACGCTGATATATCGTCCAGGAGTCGGTTGCCTTCGGCCGACACCTTGGAAGCAATCCCGCCCGTCCAGCATCATACACCCTGCCTGGACCTATGGTCTGGTCAACTGCTTCCCATGGAGCAGGCCCGGTCCACGCTGCGGATGAGACAAGCGCGGACCGGACCCCTAAACGGGCATGGACGCATCTCCTCCCAGCGTCCCGCCCTGCCCTTCTGGTCGCTGCGAGTAGGCTTGGCAGCGGCCAGAGGCAGTGAAACTTAACCATG
>DATHRP010000682.1:0-2243 GCA_035465195.1 Afifellaceae bacterium
TCAAGCTGACGCTCGAGGCGGCCGAAAAGAACGGCTATACGTGGCCGGTGCGCTACAAGATCAAATAGCTTCCTACCGAGCGCGGCACGTGCGGGCCTGGCCCGTGCGTGCCGCCATCTCGCCCGCAGTCCCGGAACACCATGGCCCTCGTCCGCCTTAGCGACCGCATCACCAAGTTCCTGATGGTCCTGGCCGCGACCTGGGCGTTCGGCCTGTGCTTCTTCATCCTCGCCGACATCGTCTTCCGCGCCTTCAACATGCCGCTGCAGGGCATCAAGGAACTGGTCGCCAATTCGGTGGTGATGATCGTCTTCCTGCAGGTCGGCTACGCCGTGCGCAGCCGCTCGATGCTGAACGCCGATTTCCTCGTCCACCTGTTCGGCCCGAAGGCGCAGAAGGTGCTCACCGTGGGAGGCTTCCTGCTCGGCGCGATCTTCTTTCTGATCCTGCTGCACGGCGGCATCGACCCGGCGCTCCGCTCGTTCGCCAACGGCGAGTTCGACGGCGAGGGCGCGCTCCGCGTGCCGGTCTGGCCGGCCCGCTTCATGATCCTGGTGGGCAGCGCGCTGGCGGTGATCAACTACCTGCTGCTCGCCGTCATCGAGGCGTTCGGCCTCGAGGTCGAGGAGATGACGATATGAGCGGCCAGATGAACGGCGAGCCGGCTATGCCCGCCGGGCCGGGGCGCTGATGTTCGACGTCGGCACCGCCACGATCATCGTCGTCCTGCTGCTCGGGCTGGTGCTGCTCGGCGTCCATGTCGCGATCGCGCTCGGCATCACCAGCGTCGTCGGCGTCTGGCTGGTCACCGGCAAGTTCCTGATCGTGGAGCGCATGCTGGCGAGCACGGCGGCGGAGGCGCTGCGCGATTTCACCTTCGCCGTCATCCCGCTGTTCATGCTGATGGGCGAGTTCATCGGCCGCTCCGGCGCGATCACCGACATCTACACGGCGATCAACCGCGGCATCCAGCGGTTGCCCGGCCGGCTGGCGGTGGCGACCGTGCTCGGCAACACGATCTTCTCCTTCGTCACCGGCGTCAGCATTGCGTCGGCCGCCGCCTTCTCGCGCATCGCCTATCCGGAAATGAAGAGCTTCGGCTACGACCGCGGCTTCGCGCTCGGCGCCATCGCCGGCAGTTCCTGCCTCGGCATGCTGATCCCGCCGAGCGTGCTGATGATCGTCTGGGGCATCCTGACGGAACAGTCGATCGGCCGGCTTTTCCTGGCCGGCGTGCTGCCCGGCATCCTGCTCGCCTCGCTGTTCCTCTGCTACGTGATCGTCACCGCCATCCTCAATCCCGCGATCGTGGGGGAGGGCGGTTCCGGCCCGCCGGTCGACAGCCGCGGCGACGATGCGCCGACCGCGCCGGAAGGCTTCCAGACCATCTTCAGCATCGCCGGTATGTGCTTCATCGTCTTCGCCGTTCTCGGCGGCATCTGGTTCGGCGTCTTCACGCCGACCGAGGGCGCCGGGGCCGGCGCGGCGCTGGCGCTGCTCTTCGCCTTCGCCAAGGGCATGCGCTGGGACGCGCTGATGAAGGCGATTTTCGCCGTCGGCCAGACGGCCGCGCCGATCCTGATCCTGCTCCTGATGGCGGCGCTCTATTCGCGCACGCTGGCGATGACCGGCGTCACCACCGCCATCCAGGAGTTCTTCCTCAACACCGGCATGGCGCCGTGGATGATCCTGGTCTGCATGGTGCTGATCTGGTTCCTGCTCGGCATGGTGATCGATTCCATCTCCATCATGCTGCTCACGGTGCCGATCTTCGAGCCGCTGGCGATGGCGCTCGGCTTCGACCGGATCGCCTTCGCCGTGGTCGGCATCCTGGCGATCGAGGCGGGCCTGCTGACCCCGCCGTTCGGTCTGCTCGTCTATACCGTCAAGGCGGCGATCCAGGACGACGAGGTCAGCGTGCGGCAGATCTTCGCGAGCTCCGTCCCCTACTGGGTCGTCATGCTGATCGGAATCGTGGCGATCATCACCTTTCCGGAGATCGCCAACTACCTGCCCGACCTCTTGTTCTGAACCCGCCGGCGATCCCGGTCGGCCCCGATTGACAAACGAAGGAGACAGACATGCCTGGCTACTGGGTTGCCCGTTCGAAGATCAACGATGCCGTGGAATACAAGAAGTACACCGACCGGGTGCTCGACGCGATCGCGGCATTCAACGGCAAGGTGCTCGCCCGCGGCGGCGACTACAAGATCCTGGAAGGACCGGAGAAGTTCCACCGCTTC
>DATHRP010000683.1:0-2349 GCA_035465195.1 Afifellaceae bacterium
CGCGCCGGCACGACCGGCCCGCCGTCGTTTGCCGGCGGCTACGCGCTTGCCATCGCCAATCCCAAGGCCTATGCGGCAATCGGCGCGGTCTATTCCGGGCACAGTGTCGTGGCCGGCGATCTGCTGGCGGATGCTGCGGTGAAGATCGCCGCTTTGTCCGCCGTGATCGTCACCGCCAACCTGGCCTGGCTCGTCCTCGGTTCGGCCTATTCAGGCTTCCTGCGCGATCCCGTCAGGGGCCGTGTCGCCGGCATTTCGTTCGCGCTGCTGCTGGTTGCCTCGGTGGCGCTGGCGGTGGTCGAGGTTTGAGCGTCTCGGCGACTTGCTCCGCTACTTGACGATGACCTTGGCGCCGATCTTGGCCCGCTTGTGCAGGTCGGTGACATCGTCGTTGACCAGCCGGATGCAGCCGGACGAGACGTTGAGGCCGATGGTCCAGGGCTCGTTGGTGCCGTGGATGCGGTAGAGCGTGTCGCGGCCGCCGTCGAACAGGTAGAGCGCGCGGGCGCCGAGCGGATTGTGGATGCCGCCGGGCATGCCGTTCGCGAACTTGGTGAGACGAGGATCGCGCTCGACCATTTCCGGCGGCGGTGTCCAGGCCGGCCATGTCTTCTTGTGGCCGACGCGCACGACACCCTTCCAGCCGAAACCCGTCCGCCCGAGGCCGACGCCGTAGCGGATCGCCTTGCCGCTGCCCATGACGTAGTAAAGGTAGTGGCTTCGCGTATCGACGATGATTGTGCCGGGCTTTTCCTTGGTCTGGTAGCGCACGATCTTCCGCTTGTACCGGTTCGGCACCCGGCGGCTCTTGGTATAGCGCTGCTTGTAGTTGACGTATGATCGCGTGCTCGGATCGTAGATCATCGTCGCGTCCGCGACCGATGAGAAAGCAAAGCAAAAGGCGGTTGCGGCCGTGGCGAGGCCGGCCGCGCAGGAACGCAAACTCACTCTCACTTTTATCCCCTTTCAAGTCCCGGAAACGAGCCTAGCCGGCAGGTTTTGCCGCTGCAAGACCGGCATCCGGAAACCTGAAAATATGATGAAGGCCGCCGGACCGGAGCCCGGCGGCCTTCGTCGCCCCCGTTGGGAATTGCCCGTATTGCGCGAACGCGGACGGGCTATAGAACCAGGACGCGCGTTCCGACGCCGACCTGCTCGTAGAGCTCGGTCACGTCTTCGTTTCGCATGCGGAAACACCCTGAGGAAATGGCATGACCGATGGTCCAGGGCTCGTTCGAGCCGTGAATGCGGTAGATCGTGTCGCGTCCGCCCCTGAAGAGGTAAAGCGCACGGGCGCCGAGCGGATTGTCGATGCCGCCTTCCATATGTTCGGGCAGGTCGGGCTGGCGCTTGCGCATCTCCGGCGGCGGCGTCCAGCCGGGCCACTCGGCCTTGCGGCCTACCTTGACCTCGCCGGTCCAGCCGAAGCCGTCACGACCGACGCCGACGCCGTAGCGGCGCGCCTTGCCGTCTTCAAGCATCAGGTAGAGATAGCGCGCATTCGTGTCGATCACGATCGTGCCCGGACTGTAGTCCAGCGCGACATTGACCGTGGCGGGAAGGTAGGCCGGATCGATCACGGGTTTCTTTTCCGCTTTCGCGCCGCCGCGGAAGGTCCTGCGATCGTTGGCCTTTTGCCGGCCGAAGACGATGTCGGCACCTGTTGTACCGCGCCGCCTTGAACCGTCATGGTTCGCCAGGACGAGAGGACGGGCGTCTGACCACGCATCGCCGGCGGATTGCCGTAACTGATCGGCCCACATCCGCTCGACGGCCGGATCGAGCCGGACCGGCGCGGGTTCGGCCGTCGCGCCGGCCGCCATCGGCAGGTCGGGGGCAGCGAGCGCGCACACCGCCGCAACGGCCGCGAGCAGGCCGGTCGCCTTTCTGTACTCAAACATGTTCATTCCCATCATGGTGTCCGGGCATGGTGGTCTGGCCGGACGCGGCGATACGCCTCCGGAAACGCTTAACCTTAACGCTCCGTCTATGGGGATTTGTAAATGCGCGGAAAGAAAGGCCGCAATGTTGCCATTATGGTAAACCGGCGGTTAACGCACCCGCCGCCGCGCGTCGCGGATGACTTCAGGCAGAACCTCGCCCACCTCCCGCTGGTTCATGCCGGCCTTGATCCTGTCGTCGTAGAGCATGTTGAGGATGTACTGGTCGTGCTTGGTGAAGCGCGCATGCTTGGACGTGTCGTTGAACACGCTGTGGACCAGCGACGGATTGTCGTTCACCGGGCCGAGGCCCTGGAGGATTTCCTCCACCAGGCAGCGGCGGAACAGGAATTCGCCTTCGTCGGAGACGATCACCGCGTCGGACCTGCGGATGCCGTTTGCCGACGAG
>DATHRP010000684.1:0-1572 GCA_035465195.1 Afifellaceae bacterium
AAATCTTCTTTGTGTTCTATGTCGGGCCGCAAGTCGGCATTCGGCTGTCACCCTGGACGGCCGGCATGATCGCCATCGGCCTTCACTATGCGGCCTATCTTTCGGAGGTCTATCGCGGCGGACTGGACAGCGTGCCGAAAGGCCAGTGGGAAGCCGCGACATCGCTCAACATGACGATGGCGCACACCTATTGGCGGATCATCATTCCGCAGGCCCTGCCGCCGTCGCTCGCCGGTATGGGCAACTATCTTGTCGGCATCTTCAAGGATACGCCGATGCTGTCGGTGATCGGCGTCGCCGAACTCATGCATACCGCGAATGCGATCGGCTCCGAGAGCTATCGCTTCCTCGAACCCTATACGATGGTCGGCGTGATCTTCCTGATGATCTCGCTGCCGACCGCAGCCCTGATCCGCGCCTTCGAGGCGTGGGTGCGCAGAAAACTCGGGATGAGCAAATGAGCGAAGGCGAAGACCTGTCCGGCTTTCCGGCCGTGCTGAACGACGACCCGGTCCCGATGGTCCGGTTCTCGAAGGTGACCAAGAGTTACGGCTCGCTGGTTGTGCTCGACGCGCTCGACCTCGATGTCGCCGAGGGCGAGATGGTGACGATCATCGGTCCGTCGGGCTCCGGCAAGACTACCGTGCTGCGCATGCTGATGACGCTGGAGACGATCAACGGCGGCGTCATTTATGTCGACGGCAAGCCGCTGACCCACATGCCGAAGAACGGCGGACTGGTACCGGCCAGCAACCGGTACCTCCGGCAGATGCGCGCCAACATCGGAATGTGCTTCCAGCATTTCAACCTGTTCCCGCATATGACGGCGCTGGAGAACTGCATGGAGGGGCCGGTGCATGTGCTGGGCCTCCCGAAGAAGGAGGCGCGTGAACGCTCCGAGGAGTTGCTCGAACTGGTCGGCATGGCCGACAAGCGCGACCAGCACCCGTCCCGCCTGTCCGGCGGCCAACAGCAGCGCGTGGCCATCGCCCGGGCGCTGGCGATGCGGCCCAAGGTGATGCTGTTTGACGAAGTGACCTCCGCCCTCGATCCCGAGGTGATCGGCGAGGTGACAAACGTCATCCGCATGCTGGTCTCGGAGCATAACCTGACCATGCTGATGGTCACGCACCAGATGGGATTCGCGAAGGATATTTCCGACCGGGTCTGCTTCTTCTTCGACGGCAAGATCGAGGAGCAGGGTGCGCCCGACGAACTGTTCGGCAATCCGCAGAAAGAGCGGACCCAGCAGTTCCTGAGCGCGGTCAAGGAGGCCGTATGAGCGTCACGCTGGCCGATATTCTCGCCGCCAGCAAACGGATCGACGAACTGGTGGTCCGAACGCCGCTTGTGCCGAGCCCGCACATGACTATCGGGACAGGCAGCGAGATTCTGCTCAAGCTGGAGACCACCCAACCGATCGGCGCCTTCAAATTGCGCGGCGCGGCAAACGCCATACTTGCCCTGCCGCCGGATGCGGCCGGCGTCACCTGCTGTTCGACGGGCAACCACGGCCGTGGCGTCGCCTTCGCCGCCCGCCATCGGGGCGTAAAGGCGGTGATCTGCATGTCG
>DATHRP010000685.1:0-2699 GCA_035465195.1 Afifellaceae bacterium
GAGGAGAAAACGGAGGTCCGCTTCAATTCGGAATGGCTGAACCCCCTCGGGTCGGCCGGCATGATCCGCCTGGCCGCCAAGTACACCGTGGCGCGCATGCTGGAGCGGGATGATTTCGAAACGCGTTACCGGAACAACCAACCCATCGCCATTCACGAATTCCTGTATCCGCTGGCGCAAGGGTACGATTCCGTTGAACTGCGGTGCGACGTGGAGATGGGCGGCACCGACCAGAAGTTCAACCTGCACGTCGGCCGTCACCTGCAGCAGCACTACGGGCAGCCGCCGCAGGTGATCATCATGCTGCCGCTGCTGGAAGGCCTCGACGGCGTGCAGAAGATGTCCAAGTCGCTGAACAACTACGTCGGCATCACCGAGGCGCCGGACGAGATGTTCGGCAAGCTGATGTCGATCAGCGACGAACTGATGTGGCGCTATTACGACCTGCTCAGTTTCCGCGGCAACGCCGAGATCGCCTCGCTGAAAGCGGAGGTCGCGGGCGGGCGCAACCCGCGCGACGTCAAGTTCCTGCTGTGCGAGGAGATTATCGAGCGCTTCCACGGCCGCGCCGAGGCGGTCGCGGCGCGCGAGGCGTTCATCGCCCGCTTCCAGCAGGGAGAAATGCCCGAGGACATCCCGGAGAAGACCCTGGAAACCGGCGGCGACGGCATCGGCATCGCCGCGGCCCTCAGCCGCTGCGGCCTGACGGCCAGCAATTCCGAGGCCTTTCGCATGATCCAGCAGGGCGGCGTGCGCGTCGACGGCGAGAAGGTCGACGACCGCGGCCTGCAACTGCCGCCCGGGTTCAGCGGTATCCTGCAGGTTGGCAAGCGCAAGTTCTGCAGGGCCACGGTCAGCTGAGCCGCCACGGCGCCATGCAGCGGCTGGCGGACATCGACTGGCAGCAGTGGCGGGCGAAGGACCCGGCCACCCTGGTGTTCGTGTTTCGCGACGACGAGGTGTTGCTGATCAACAAGAAAACCGGTCTCGGCCAGGGCAAGGTCAATGCGCCCGGCGGCAAGGTCGATCCGGGCGAGACGCCGCAAGCCGCGGCTGTCCGCGAGTGCCGCGAGGAGTTGCACATCACCGTCAGCAACCTGGAATACTGCGGCGAGCACCGCTTCCAGTTCGTCGACGGCTACTCGATCCATGTCTGGGTCTACCGGACCCGGGATTTCGAGGGCGTGCCGACCGAGACGCGCGAAGCGGAGCCGCTGTGGACCCGTATCGACGAGATTCCGTTCGACGCGATGTGGGAAGACGACCGGCTCTGGATCCCGATGATGATCCGCGGCGAGCGTTTTCAAACGCGCTGGATATTCGACGGTGACCGCATGCTGGATTATGCGATCGAAACAGACGGAACCATCGAACCCTGGGGGGAAATCACCGCCCCCGCAAGACACGGAGTCAACCCATGAAGTTCTTGATGCATTGCCTGATCTTATTGCTGCCGTTCGCCCCCGCCGTTGCCCTCGCTCAGGCGCAGGCGCAGGCGCAGGAGGGGGAGCCGGTAATCGCAGCCGCGGCTGCCAAGGCTGCACGGAATTACCTGCTGATCGACACCCACATCGATGTCCCGGAACGCCTGGAAGGAAAGTGGGCGGACGTCACCGGGCGTGTGGAGGATGGCGATTTCGACTACGAGCGCGCACGGCGCGGCGGGCTGGACATACCCTTCATGTCGATCTACACGCCGGGCGCTTCCGAAGCGCAGGGCACGAGTTATGAATTGGCCAACCGGTTGATCGACCGCGTCGAGGCGCTGGTCGGCCGGGCGCCGGGCAAGTTCGCCATCGTCCGCTCGCCGGACGAAGCCCTGGCGGCCAAAGAGCGCGGCCTGATCGGCCTGGCCATGGGCATGGAAAACGGCTCGCCGATCGACGGCAAGCTGGAAAACCTGGCGTTCTTCCGCGACCGCGGCGTCAGCTACGTCACGCTGACCCACTCGCTCAGCAACCACATCGCAGATTCATCCTATGACGAACATCGTCAATGGAACGGTCTCAGCCCCTTCGGCCGCGAACTGGTGGCGGAGATGAACCGGCTGGGCGTCATGGTCGACGTCTCGCACGTCAGCGACGAGGCCTTTTACCAGGTGCTGGAATTGTCGCGGGCGCCGGTGATCGCCTCGCATTCCTCGGCCCGGCATTTCACGCCCGGGTTCGAGCGCAATATGAGCGACGAAATGATCCGCGCGCTGGCCAACAAGGGCGGGATCATCATGATCAACTTCGGCTCGAGCTTCCTGACCGCGGAGGCGCAGCAGTGGTTTGTGCGGATGGTCGCGGAGCGGAAGGCCTGGCTGCGGGACAACGGCTTCGACGAGCACGGCCCGGAAGCCTCGGAGTTCGGCAAGCGGTTCCGCGAGCAGAATCCGTTCCCCTACGCCAGCCTCGATGACCTGGTGGCGCACTTCACGCACGTCATCGACCTGGTTGGGATCGATCACGTCGGCATCGGTTCGGACTTCGACGGCGTCGGCGACAGCCTGCCGGAGGGCATGAAGGACGTCAGCTTCTACCCCAACCTGGTCGAAAAGCTGATGCAGAAAGGTCATTCGGCTGAGGACATCGAGGCCATCCTGGGCGGCAACCTGATGCGGGTCTGGCGCGCGGTGCAGGCCAACGCTACGCCACCTGTCGCCGGCTAAGCCGGGGCCGGCGGGTGCCCGACCTCCTGCAGTTTGTCATCGTCGC
>DATHRP010000686.1:0-10548 GCA_035465195.1 Afifellaceae bacterium
TAAGGCGCGCTTCGTTCCGCAGGAACGATTGACGGCGCAAGGCTGGATACGTTTCGAATGAATGATGCTGACCATCGGTCAGATCAGTTCAATCTGAAGAACGTGTTTGCAACCATGCTCCGGGGTGCCCTCGGACTGGGCGCGATCTCCTTCATGATTGTCACATTGATCGGCCTCTACGGAGCTGTTGACGCGGGATATGACGTCGTCAACCACTTCAGAATCCTGTTCACCCTCCCCGCACTGTTACTCGCTGTGCTGGCGTTTGTCGCGAAGGCACGGGCAGCGGCGGCGATAACGCTCGCCGCGTTGCTGGTTCACGCCTTCGCCATCGTGCCGGAGGTGTATGCCGGTTGGTCTTCACCGGCCGTCGAATCGAGGCCGAACAGGTTCAAGCTGGTAACCTTCAACGTGGCGTTCCGCCTGACCGACGCACAAAAGCTGCGACGCTTCATCGAAGCCGAGCGGCCCGATGTGCTGGTGATGCAGGAGGTTCTCGGCAAGGGCGTGGCGACGGTGGACGCCCTGAAGGATCTCATGCCCTACCGAAGCCACTGCATGAACGAGCAGGTTTGCGACCTGGCGCTTCTGTCCCGCCACCCGATCGTTGCCGGCGATATCAAGCGGGCGACCCTCGTCGGGCCGAACCCGAACCGGACCCGCCTCGTCCGCGCTGACCTCGATATCGGAGACCTGACCGGCAAACCCGGCCGGACAGTCACCGTCTTGACGACCCATCTCGCCTGGCCCTTACCGCAGGAGCGTCAACAGACCCAGTTCCGGCAGCTCGCGAAACTGGTCTCGGCATTGGATACCGTCAACACGATCCTCGCTGGCGATTTCAATTACACGCCCTGGTCGTTCGCACTGAAGCATTTCGACGCCGCTATTCCATTGACGCGGGTAACGCGGTCATTTCACTCCTGGCCGACCCGGCAGACGATCGCGGGCATATCGATGCCATTCCCGCTGCTTCCGATCGACCATGTCTTCGCCGGGTCCCGATTCCGCGCCGAATCCGTGCGGCGCGGGCCGTATCTCGGTTCCGACCATTATCCGGTCATCGTCGAATTCTCGATCGAGGACTGACGGGTCAGGCGGCACCAGCCGTATTTTCGCCGGTCGCCGGAAGCAGCGAGATCCACAGCCGGAACAGGCCGTCGGCCTGCTCGGCCCAGGTCTCGCCGCCCTGTGCCTGGACCAGCCGCCGGACGATGGCGAGCCCGAGGCCGGCATTGCGCGATTTGCCCGAACGTGAGGGATCGACCCGGTAGAACCGGTCGAACAGGAGCTCGAGCTGCGCCGGCGAGATCGCTACCGAGGGATTCTCGAAGCAGACCCGGACCGGTCCATCATGCGGCCATTCGATCACGATGGCCGCCTCGCCAGCCGTGCTGTAGCGGACCAGGTTGGCGACCGCGTTGGCCAGCACCTGGTGCAGCCGCTTGCGGTCGGCCAGAACCGCGACCGGCCGGCCCGACGCGCGAATGTCGAGGTGAATGCCCTTTTCCAGGATGGCGTGCCTGTGGGCGTCCAGCACGCCCTGCAGTTCCGCCGGCAGGTCGACCACCTCTATCCGCAGGTCGTCCTCGACCTCCTCCGCGGTGCCGAGCAGGACGAGATCGTCGATCAGGGCGTTGATCGTCCGCACCTCGTCGGTGAGCACCCTGATCACCGAGGAATCGAGCGTGAAGACGCCATCTTCCAAACCCTCGATATAGCCCTTCAGGTTGGTGAGCGGCGTCCGGAGCTCGTGCGACAGGTCGCGAAGCATCTGCCGGCGCGCTTTGTCCTGCCGCTCCAGCGTCCCCGCCATGGCGTTGAAATGCCAGGCGAGCGTCCCCACCTCGCCGCGCACCGCCGGCACCCGGGCGGAATAGTCTCCGGCCGCGATCCGCTCGCTCACGTCCGCCATCCGGTTGAGCGGCCTCAGCACCGCCTTGGTCAGCAGGAAGGAGAGCACGATGCCGACGGCCAGCGCAACGCCGATACCCCAGATCAGCGTCGTCTCGACATCCTCCACGAACATGCTGTTCAGCTTGGTCGGGCTGATATGGAACTCCTCCATCAGCCGGTGGAAATAGGCCTCGGTCAGGTTCTGGAAGGTCAGGTAGAGGAGCAGCGTCACCGTGCCGGCAACGACGATATTGGCGGCGATGAGCTGGATGAATAGCATCGGGAACGGCGCGGGCCGCTCTCCCGTTCTGCCCGTCCGGCCGTGATCGTCCGGAGCCCGCGCCATCACGACTTGCGGATCCGGTAGCCGAAGCCCCGGACCGTCTCCAGCAGCGCCGCGCCCTCCGGGCCCAGCTTGGCGCGGATATTGTGGACGTGGAAATCGACCGTCTTTCGCACCACCGCCTCGCCGGCCGGATAGAGCATGTCGAGCAGTTCGTCGCGCGAATAGACGACGCCCTTGCGCGCGACGAGCGCGGCCAGGATCCTGAATTCCGACGGCGTCAGCTCAAGCTCCCGGCCTTCGAACGTGGCGCACTTGCCGGACATGTCCACCCGGATCGGATGGCGATCCTTCTCCTCTGAAGGCGCTGCAGGCGGGGTCGGCCCGGACCAGCCCTTGTCGGAGCGCCGCAGGATCGCCTGGACACGGGCGACAAGCTCGCGCGGACTGAACGGTTTGACGACGTAATCGTCGGCGCCGGCACGGAATCCGGCGATCCGGTCGGGCTCTTCGCCGAGCGCGGTCAAGAGCAGCACCGGCATCGGGTGGCGCTCGCGCACGTTGCGGCAGATCTCCAGCCCGTCGACGCCCGGCAGCATGATGTCGAGCACCGCCATGTCGTATTGCGAGCGGTCGAGACGCTCCAGCGCGGCACGCCCGTCGCTCACCGCATCGATATCGTAGCCGCTGACGGAGAGATAGGATCCCAGCAGGTTGCGGATATTGTCGTCATCCTCGGCGATCAGGATCCGCTTCGCGGGACTGTCTGCGGCAAGCTGTTGCACCATCGGTTCACGCCCTTGCGGACCCAGTGTCCGCGCTGCCCGCCCCATTATGCGCATTCCGGTCTTGTCTACGGTGTGCCGGCCCGCAACTCAAATAACGATCCGCTCACGCCTTCGTGTCGCTCCCTAACCGTTTCCTAACCCGGTGCTGGCTCGCCCCTAACGTTCCGGCGCTAACGTCTACTGCGGAACGCGTGCCGGCCGTGCCCGGCCGCCTTCGGAAATCGCCGCCGGAAAACCGGTGCGCGACAGCATCCTTTGAGAGGGAAACGTCATGAAGAAGTCACTCCTTGCCAGCGCCGGCGCCCTGTCGCTCATCGGCCTGGCCGCATCGGCTCCCGCCTTCGGCCAGGAGATGATGGCGCACGCCTACGAAGTCACAGTCACCAATTCAATGCCGACCGAGTTCATCGCGCCCGTGCTGGTCACCGGCACCGACCACGACGGCGCAATCTTCGCGAACCATTACGTAACGCCGGAGGCCGAGGCCCAGGTGCTGACGGGCGACCCGGCGAAGCTTGCCGCCAGGATCGGCTCCGATGCCACAGTCGCCCATTCCGACGGCGGCGCGCCCGGCGTGCTCCTGGCGCCCGGCAAGTCGCTGACCTTCAAGGTCGAGACGGCGGCCGAGGAGATCCGCGTCTTCGCCATGGTCGCGCCGACCGAGAAACCCGACAATTACCTGACCGCGACCGTCAAGCTCGCACCCATGGACGACAAGATGGATTCCATGGCTATGTCGAAGGATACGATGGCGAAAGACGCAATGGCCAAGGATGCGATGGTCACAGGCTCCATGGCAAAGGACACGATGGCCAAGGACGAGATGATGGCGGAGCCGATGATGATCCCGTCGGGCCGCGCGCTCAGGGTCGGCAGCCGCGGCAAGCGGGTCGCCATGCTGCGCGAAAGGCTCGGCGTGAAGGCCATGGAAACGGATCCGAGCGTCTTCGACAGCGCCCTCAAGTCAGCCGTCATGGATTACCAGACCAAGGTCGGCCTCGCCGCCGACGGCGTTGTCGGTCCGATGACACTGAAGAGCCTGAACAGCCCTCCCATGGAAGACGCGATGGCCAAGGACGAAACGATAGCGAAGGACACCATGGCTGAAGGCGCGATGAAAAAAGACGCCATGGCCAAGGACACGATGGCCGAGGCAGCCATGGCGAAAGACGCAATGGCGAAGGATTCGATGGCCAAGGACGACATGATGATGGAGGACGGCGGGATGAGCGCCGCGCTGCATCGCTTCGATATCGGCCATGACGAGAACACGAAGACGATTACCGAGATCGACGGTACGTTCGGCACGGTGACGGTCAAGGCGCTCTGACAATCGCCATACCGACGGGGCGAAGGCGACGGGCCGGCGCGGGAGACCGCGCCGGCCTCACTAACGGACCACCTTCCGGTAGAGATGCCAGTTCGCGTGCGCCAGCACCGGCATCACGATCACCAGGCCGAGCAGCGCCGGAAGCGCGCCGAGCGCCAGCCCGGCGGCGACGATCAGCCCCCAGGCCGCCATCGGCGCCGGGTTCCTGGCGACGGCACGGATCGAGGTGGCGATTGCGGCGGCGACCCCGACATTGCGGTCGAGCAGCATCGGAAACGAGATCACTCCGATCACCAGCACCAGCAGCGCGTAGCAGAAGCCGACGGCGAACCCGGCCACGATCATCGCCCAGCCGGGGCCGGTGGTGAAGACGTCGCTGAGGAATGCGCCGATCGACGTCGGCGCCTCCGGACCGAGCGTGAAGCGAAAGATCACGTATGCGCTCAGCACCCAGGCGAGAAAAATCGCGACCAGCAGCAGCCCGAGCCAGACGATTGAACCGAACGCCGGCGACCTGGCAACGGCAAGCGTGTCGGCGGCCGCATCGGCGATGCCTTCGTCCCGCCGGCGACTGAGTTCGCAAAGCCCGACCCCGGCAATCGGCCCGAGCAGGGCGAAGCCCGACAGGATCGGGAAGACCAGGGGCAGCATATCGTTGTTGATCGCCAGCCAGAACAGAACAAGCCCGGCGATCGGGTAGATCACCACCAGGAAGATGGCGTCGGTCCGGAACGCACCGAGGTCGTTGACGCCCTTCGCCAACACCTCGCGAAGATCCGAAACTTCGATCTCGGCGATCGCCGGCGGCGGCTCCGTCACGACCTTCTCGCGATGGCTGAGCCCGCTCATGAACGCGGCAGCCAGCCGCGAAGTCTCGACGAACCAGTCGCCGATGCTTTCGATGGGATTGCGGATATGTCCGGTCATGGCAAACCTCCAAGGACCAAAGGCCTTCGGCTTGCCGTTCTTCCGTCTCACCGGGCAAGCGATTGGTCACGGAATAACCGTCGACCTTGTTTCGCGGCAGACAGTCTACACCCGCCGGCCGGCCGAAGCAAAGCAGGGGTTTGCATGGCCGACCTCTCGCGCGCGATACTGCGAGCTCAGCCGGGAGGAAAACAATGACGAACGAAGACCGGATCGGCGCCGTCACCGAATTCTACGAAACCCATCCGATCAGCGAAAAGCAGATCGTCGACAGGATGAAGGCCGACGGCATCGACCTCGATGCCGTTACCGAGGACATACTGCAGAACTATGACCAGGACCATTACGGCGGCATTGCCGCGAACCAGGCCCTGGCCGCGCTCGCCGGCATCGACGCCGATTGTCGTGTGCTCGACGTCTGCTGCGGGCTCGGCGGACCGTCGCGCTGGCTCGCCCACAATTTCGGCTGCCGGGTGACCGGCATCGACCTCACGGAAAGCAGGATCACGGGCGCCGGCCGGCTTACCCGGATGGCCGGGCTCGACGATCGCGTCGCGTTCCGCCAGGGCAATGCGCTCGACCTGCCGTTCGACGACCGCACGTTCGACATTGTCGTCAGCCAGGAAGGCTTCTGTCACATCCCCGACAAGGACAGGCTCGTCGCCGAGTGCGCGCGTGTGCTGAAGCCCGGCGGCCGCATCGCGTTCACCGATATCCTGACGACCGACAGGACGTCCGACGCCATGCTGGAGCGCCTGCAGGCGGAAATGACCTTTCAGGACCTGTCATCGCGCGACGGCTACCGCGACCGTCTGGAATGCGAGGGCTGCGAGGTCGTTGAAATCCAGGATCTCGGTGCCGAATGGCGAGACATCCTGGCCGAACGGCTCGCAATGTATCGCGGCCTGAAAGACCAGACCGTGGAACGCTTTGGCGAGTCGCACTTTCTCAAATGGGATCGCGCCTACAGCTTCTTCGTCGGCCTCTACGAAACCGGCGAGCTTGGCGGCGGCCGCTTCCTCGCCCGGCGAATCAGGCCGTAAGGCTCAATCCCCGTCGTCGTCGCGCGACCGGCGCAGGTTTGAGACGACGCGGCGGTTCTGCGCCTTGCAGTCGATGTCCGGGCAGTCGCGCACCAGCCGCTCACGGGCATAGCCTTTCGACCACATCCGCTCCTTGTCGACGCCTTTCGAGGCCAGGTAGGCCATCACCGCATCGGCCCGGCGCTGCGAAAGCCGCTGGTTTCGTTCGGTGCTGCCGGGATCGTCGGCGTGGCCCTGCAGCTTGACGTACCAGCGCGGATGACTTTCCAGCCACGCCGCCTGTGCGTCGAGCGTGCGCTTGGCGGTATCGTCGAGAGCATAAGAGCCTTCGGGGAAATAGGTTCGCCGGCCAACGCTCATGATGAAGTCTTCCTCGCTGCCGCGCGAGACGGATTCGAAGCCCGGCGCCGGTGCGTTGGTGACCTCCGGCGTCACCAGCCCGCCAACCGATGCGCACCCGGCCGCAAACGTCGCAATCAGCAAAGCCAGGGCTGGGCCCGCGGCCCGGCCAGCTATCAAAACAGACTTCATGATGCTACCCCCAACCAACTTCGGCACCGATCCGGTCAGCCCGCCTCGATATTTCTCGCCGGCGCGCCGAGATGTTCCAGCACCAGCGCGCGTGTGCCCTTGGGTGTGCGCTGGTAGAGATCGACCACGTCTTCCGGGAACATGCGGATGCAGCCCGACGAGACGTCGCTGCCGATCGACCAGGGCTCCAGCGTGCCGTGGATGCGGTATCCGAGGTCGCGCCCGTCGCGGTGGAGATAAAGCGCCCGCGGGCCGAGTGGATTGTCGGCGGCACCGCCTTCCACGAGCTCCGGCAGGTCCGGCTGGCGCTCCCGCATCTCCTGCGGCGGCACCCAGCGCGGCCACAGCGCCTTGCGGTCGACGCGGGCATAGCCGAACCACTGGAAGCCTTCCCTGCCGACGCCGACGCCGTAGCGCAGCGCGGTATTGTTCTCCCAGATCCAGTAGAGGAAATGGTTGCGGGTATCGATGACGATAGTGCCCGGCGGCTCCGGGCTCAGATATTTCACCATCTGCCGCCGCCATTGCGGCTTCACGGTATTGAAATTGGTCAGGCGGTACTGGAAGCCGCTGTCGTCGGCAACGCCGGCAAACCAGTGTGATCCGGCGACCTGGGCTGTGACAGCAGCTGGAAACGCTGCCGTAGCAGCGGCCGCGCCGGCGGACACAAGCAACGATCTGCGCGTCAGGTTCATGCGCAACCTCCCTTGAACCCCAATTCACCCCACGCCGACGGGCGATCCGGCCGCACCGGTCGGGCGTCCACCCCCGGATCGCGCCCCTCGGCGCCGCCTATTAGGGGTCAAGATTGACGTGACGTCAATGATTGAGGTTCTGCGGACGCGGTTCGGCAAAGATGGCGAAAAGAATTTGCCGGCGTCCGCTTCGGCCCGTTGTAGCCGGTGCCGACACGTGCACAATGGTCTGTAACACGGGCCGACCGGCCCTGCCCCGAAGTATTCCGGCCCGAAGGATTCCGGCCATGAATGTCGAACTCTACATCGCCTATCTCGCAACGGTCGCGGTGTTCTTCGCGACCCCGCCCGGACCGAGTCAGGTGCTGATGATCTCCAACAGCCTGCGGCACGGCTGGCGGCGGAGCGTCGCGACGATCATGGGCGACCTCTCCGCCAACAGCCTGCAGATGGCCGCGGCGGCGTTCGGCCTTGCCGTCTTGATTTCCCAGTCCGCCGCGATCATCCACGTCATCAAGTGGGCGGGCGTGCTCTACCTGCTCTATATCGGCTACCGCACCTTCACCGCGCCGGCACCGGACCTGTCGCGAAGCGCCGGTCCCGCCGTCTCGCGCCGGCGGCTCTACCTCCAGGGCTTCGTCACGTCGGCGACCAACCCCAAGGCCGTGCTGTTCTTCGCGGCCCTGTTCCCGCAGTTCATCGACATCACGCTGCCGATCTGGCCGCAGCTCATCGTGTTGGGAGCGACATATCTGACCGTCGACGGTATCCTGCTGGTGGTCTGGGGCGGCGGCGCGGAACGCGTGCTCTCCGGCCTGCGCCGGAAAGGCGGCCTGCTCAACAGGGTCTCCGGCGGCATGATGTTCGGAGCGGCCGGGCTTCTGGCCCTGAAGAACGTCGAGGCCCGCTAGGGCCCGGCGGCCGGATTTCGGAGAAAACGCAGCATGGAACGGTTCACCGGCGGTTGCCTGTGCGGCAAGGTCAGGATCATAGCGACGGGACGCCCTTACCGGGTCGGCCTCTGTCACTGTCTCGACTGCCGCAAACATCACGGCGCCCTTTTCCACGCCTCCGCCGTGTTCCCGCAGGACGCGGTGAGGATCGAGGGCGAGACGAGCGACTATGAAGGGCGGTTCTTCTGCCCCACCTGCGGCTCGTCCGTTTTCGGGCGAAGCGGCGACGAAATCGAAGTGAACCTCGGATCGCTGGACGCGCCGGACCAACTGAAGCCGACCTACGAACTCTGGACGATCCGCCGCGAAGCTTGGCTGCCGCCGTTTCCGCTCAAGCGGCGATACGAGCGCGACCGCGAATCCGCGGGCCGATCGGAAGAGTAGGCCGCAAAAGCGGGCCCTAAAGCCCCGTCTCGCCGAACCTGTTGGTCTTCGGGAAGCCCTGCGGCGCCATGCGGCCGGCCTGGGCGCGTTCGCCGACCCAGTCGGCCAGCTCGGCAAGCGTGCGCGTGTGCACGCGGCCAGCGCTGTCGGACCAGGAGAGCCCCTCCTCGGCTGAAAACACACGCGCATCGGCGATTTCGCCGTCCTTGTACCGCTGCAGGCGCACGCCCTTGCCGCGGCCCATTTCCGGCAGCTGTTCCAGCGGAAAGATCAGCATCTTGCGGTTCTTGCCGACCACGGCCACATGATCGCCCTTCGCCAGCACGCAGACCTTCGCCTCGTCGACACCGGAGACGTTCAGCACCTGCTTGCCCTTGCGCGTATTGGCGACGACATCGGCCTCCTTCACCAGGAAGCCGTTGCCCGCGGTGGACGCCACAAGCATCCGCCGTTCCGGGTCGTGGATGAAGGCGGTGACGACGTCCTGGTCCTTCTCCATGTCGACCATGATGCGCACCGGCTCGCCGTGGCCGCGCCCGCCGGGCAGCCTAGCGACCTCCAGCGTGTAGAACTTGCCGCCGGTGGAGAACAGGATCACCTTGTCGGTCGTGTAGCCCGGGAACGCCAATTTCAGGCTGTCGCCCTGCTTGAACTGCAGGCCGGACGTGTCGGTCTGGTGGCCGCGCATGGAGCGGATCCAGCCCTTCTGCGACAGCACGATAGTGACCGGCTCCTTCTCGATCATCGCCTGTTGGAATTCCTCCAGGTCGATCTCCGGCGCGTCGGCGAATCCGGTCCGACGCCTGCCGAGTTCGGTATCTTTGGAATAGGCTTTCTTCACCTCGCCGATCTCCCAGGCGACGAAGGTCCATTGCCGGTCCTCCGACATGACGAGATCCTGCAGGTCCGCCTGCTCTTCGCGCAGTTCCTTCTGCTCGCGCTTGAGTTCCATCTCCTCCAGCTTGCGCAGCGAGCGGAGCCGCATGTTGAGGATCGCCTCGGCCTGGTTGTCGGTGAGTTTGAAGACCTTCATCAGCTCCGCCTTCGGCTCGTCCTCGTAGCGGATGATGCGGATCACCTCGTCGAGGTTGAGGAAGGCGATCAGGAAGCCGTCGACCACCTCCAGCCGGTTGGCGATCTTCTCCAGCCGGTAGTTCTTGCGCCTGACCAGCACGATCTTGCGGTGCTCGAGCCACTGCAGCAGCACGTCGCGGATCGGCAGCACGTTCGGGATCACGCCCTGCGACAGCACGTTCATGTTCATCGCGAAGCGCGATTCCAGGTCGCAGAGCTTGAAGAGCTGCTCCATCATCAGGTCCGGGTCGACCGTGCGGCTCTTCGGCTCGATGACGAAGCGGATATCCACCGCGCTCTCGTCGCGGATATCGCCGACCAGCGGCACCTTGCGCGCCTCGATCAGCCCGGCGATGGTCTCGATCAGCTTGCTCTTCTGCACCTGGTAGGGGATCTCGGTGACCACCGCCGCCCAGGTGCCGCGGCCGGCGTCCTCCTTTTCCCAGCGCGCCCGGATACGGAACGCGCCGCGCCCGGTCTTGTACGCTTCGGCGATCTCCGCCCGCGTGGAGACGATGATCCCGCCGGTCGGGAAATCCGGCCCCGGCACCAGCTCCAGCAGCTTGTCGTAGGTCGCCTTCGGATACTTGATCAGGTGCAGCGCCGCGTCGCAGAGCTCGGCCGCATTGTGCGGCGGGATGTTG
>DATHRP010000687.1:0-1938 GCA_035465195.1 Afifellaceae bacterium
CGCCGTCGGTCTATGTCTTCCCGGAAGGCGCGGAACCGAATGCCGACGGCAGCGAGGAAGAGGGAATGGACGACCCCAACGACTCGATAGCGACGGCCATGGTCCATCCACAGGAAGAGGCAGACGGGTCGACGACCTATCACTACGCGGTTGGCTTCCTGCTGGCGGGCACGTACAACACGGCGTTCACCTGCGACGGCGCGGCGTTCGAGCCGGCCGCGGGTAAAGAGGCCATTATTGTCGTGGGCGAAACCACGACAGTCGATTTTGAGGCACCGGCGGAACCCGCCCAATAGGAAGAAGTGTTGCGGTGATCTGTGACCCGCTTGGTATTTTGCGGATTCACCAGACGATAGATTGGCGCTTTGCCCGACCAGTACCGGAGGCAGCCATGAAAAAGATCATCGCGACGATGCTGTTGACAACGACCCTCACGCTTGGCGCGCCTTCGAGCGCAACTGCGGAGCCCGGCGTGGGGGTCGTCTTTACCAAGGACGAAATCCAGATCATCGCGACCTGGTATCGTGACCACGGGTCTGATTCGCACGACAAGCATCACGGCAAGAAGCCCGGCGGCCTGCCGCCCGGTATTGCGAAAAACCTCGCCCGCGGCAAGTCCCTGCCGCCCGGCATCGCCAAACAGCAGTTGCCGGACGGATTACTCCACGCATTGCCGCCGCCGCCGCGTGGCTACGATCGTGTGATCGTCGACGGCAAGGTTCTGCTCGTCGAGGTCGCGACCCAGGTCATCCACGATATTCTCGTTGATGTCGTGATGCATTGACGGCAACGCGCAGCAGCGCGCCTGCCGCGAGGATCATCAACCACGACCAGTCGGCCGCGCCGCCGCCGGATTCCGCGATGGTCACCGATGTCCCTTTGCTGACTTCCGCAAGCAGGGTCGGTGCCGCCTGGTCGCTGGAGACCCAGACCCGCAACGTGTATATCCCGAGAACGCGCGGTTCGGTCGAGCCGTCGAACTCGATCGTCGCTTCGGCGCCGGCCGCAATCGTACCGAGGAAACAGTCGGGTTCGGGGGTCAGGGAGCGGCTGCAGTGCCCCTGGGACGGACGCATCGAGTAATTGGCACTGATCCGGTCGCCGAAGAGCGGCGTACGAAACCAGGCGAATGCGATGGTCGTGTTCGTCGAAGCATCGGGGCCGCCATTCCGAACGGTCACCCGGAACCGTCCCGGACTGCCGGCCGGGATCGCCTCGCCATTCAGCAGATCAATGACCTCGACAGTGAGCGCGGCGAACGGCGCGCTCCGGTCCCATGTCATGCCGCCGTCATCGCTCGCAAAGAGCCCCATGGTCTCGGTGCTGACGACGACTCGGCCGGTCGCTTCCATTGACACGCTGGTCATTTCAGCCGGTGGCACGACGCCAATCTTGCCCGCCGGACACCAGCTCAGGCCGCAGTCGGTGGTGTAGATAACGCCGAGATCCTTGTCCAAAGCATAGGGCAGGTCGCATTGCATCGTCGCGCGTGCCTGGCCCTGGCACAGGAAACCTATCGCGAGCAGACAGGTAGCCTGAAGCATCAGCTTTCTCATCGTTGCCTCCGAAAATTATGATAACCGCAAGGCAGGATTTTCCCTGAGCGTAGTCGCCGAGGCCTGAGCGCGACCGGATAGATTCCTGACGATTGACCGATGTTCGCGTATCGGCAGGCAGACCCGGCGTGGTTCAGCGAGGATTTCCGAACCGGATTTGTGCGGTTGTGCACAAATCGAAACGCGCAACTGTCGCCATTCGCAGACGTCTGGACGAATTGCCCTATTTAAGCGACAGTAACCTTGGTTGGCATAACACCTATTATTCAAACGATCCGTGCGCAGGAAGTAGTGAGCAGTCCGGCGAAGTTTATTCAAGATCCGTCACAGCAGGAGGCATTCCGCTTCCTTGACCGCGCGCTTGCGGATCGCCTTGGCATCG
>DATHRP010000688.1:0-4529 GCA_035465195.1 Afifellaceae bacterium
CTGATCGCGATCGTCGGCTTGTGGCCGCCTTGGGAGCACCAGGCCGAGCCGCTGATGTTCGAAAGGCCGGCCGACCTTCCGGCCATTGCCGTCCTGCCGTTCGAAAACATCAGCGGCGACCCGGAGCAGGATTATTTCAGCGACGGCATTACCGATGACCTGATCACCGACCTTTCGCGCGTATCGGGCCTGTTCGTGATCGCGCGCAATTCGGTGTTCACCTACAAGGGTGCCCCAGTCAGGGTACAGCAGATCGCGCGAGAACTCGGTGTTACCCACGTGGTGGAAGGCAGCGTCCGAAGGGCGGGCGACCGTGTTCGCATCAACACTCAGCTCGTCGACGCATCGTCCGGGCGGCAGTTGTGGGCCGACCGCTATGACCGCGATCTCACCGATGTCTTCGCCCTGCAGGACGAGGTGGTCCAGAAGATCGTGTCGGCCCTTGCAGTCCGGCTCACGGCGGGGGAGGAAGCGCGGCTGGACCGGTCGGCCAAGGTCGATCCCGAAGCCTATGACCTGCTGTTGAGGGGGCTCGCCCGGTTCAGGCGCTTCACGCCCGAGGACAACGCGGCGGCCAGGGAGTTTTTCCTGAGGGCCATCGCCGTCGATCCGGGATTTGCCCGGGCTCACGCCGATCTCGCCTGGTCGCACGGCATCGACACCGCGTTTGGCTGGACCGACGATTCCGACGCGTCATTGAAGCAGGCCATCGAGAATGCCGAGAACGCGCTCGCCCTGGACGATTCCGTCCCGCAGGTGCACATGGCGTTCGCCAACATCTACCGGCGACAGCAGAATGCCGAGGCGTCGATTGCCGCGGCGCGGCGGGCGATCGCGCTGGACCCCAACTCCGCGGACGGCTACGCACAGCTGGCGAATTCGCTGATCTATGGCGGGCAGCCGGAAGCCGCCCTGAAGGCGGTCGACAGCGCCGCGCGCCTTAATCCGCGCAACCCGTTCTTTTTCCGATACATTCTCGGCCGCGCCAGGTTTCAGATGGGAGACTACGAGGACGCCGCAGCGATTCTTCTATCGGTGCTGGAACGGAACCCGGATTTCTTTCCTGCGCGGCTTACGCTCGCCGCCGCATATGGGCAACTGGGCCGCGCCGACGACGCGGAATGGCAGGCCCTCGAAATCCTGACCCTGCAACCGGACTATTCCCTGAAAATGGAAAGCGAGCGCAGAACCTTCTTTGTCGGAGCCGATCACGAACGCTTCATCGAAGGATTGCGCAAAGCCGGCCTGCCCGACTAGCGGTTCAGCCCGGCAATCATGTCAATCCACCTCGATCGTCACGCCGGGCAGTTCGATGCGCAATGATTTGTCGCGCTCCTTCATCAGCATGTAGGCGAGAACGGCGATGACGACGGGCAGGCCGGCGATGACAGTGGCAAGGATGCGAGTGTTGTTCTTCATGGCGGCTCCCTGTTGAGCAGCGTGATCGATCCGTGGCGTCCGGCGGCATGGTCCGCAAAGGCACGCCCGCTACCCCCGCCGCGCAATTCCTGCGCTCAACCTGACCGGATTCCCCGGCCGCCGCGACTGGAGACTTCGCTGCCGGCCCGTTGCCCGTCGGGTTGGCGGACAATTCCTCGCCCAGTGCCGCCAGCCGTGCTATGCGGCCCGCCATGGCAGATCCGCCCGACATTCCCATCGAAGACCTCCCCTCCCGGCTGAAGCCCGGCGAGCGGCTCATAGGGCTCGATCTCGGAACGAAAACCATCGGCCTCGCCCTCTCCGACGTCAATCGCGGCATCGCCACGCCGATGAAGACGATCCGCCGGACGAAGTTCACGAAGGATGCCGAGGAACTGCTCGCCGTCTGCCACGAGCAGAATGTCGGAGGCCTCGTCATCGGCCTGCCGGTCAACATGAACGGCAGCGAAGGCCCGCGCGCCCAGGCGACCCGCGCCTTCGCCCGCAACCTGCGCAACCTTACCGACCTGCCGATCGCATTCTGGGACGAGCGGCTGTCGACGGCGGCGGCGGAGCGGGCGATGGTCGAAGCCGACCTGTCGCGCGCCAAGCGGGCGGAAAAGATCGACGCGGCCGCCGCCGGCATCATCCTGCAGGGCGCACTTGATCGGCTGGCGGTACTGAAGCGGGGCTAATTCAAACCGGCGGACAGACGAAGTCCAGCAGTTTGCCGAGATCGAAGCGCTGGTCGAGCATGCCGTAGGTCGACCGCCACGGCCGGCCGAGCCGGGTTTCGACGAAGGCGTCGGCGAAGGTCTGCGGGAAGTCGCGCTTCAGCGCCGCTGCCGCCGCCGTCAGCGCAAGCTGTTCCGTCAGGATGCGCGCGGCGCCCTCATCCTCCGACGCCACCGAGGCCGCCGCCCGGAGCACGTCCATCGCCGCGCCGGCGCCATTGCCGAGCTCGGAGCCGAGCAGATCCAGCACCTGGTCGAACTGCTCGCCGTCCTTGCCGATCGCCCTCAGCACGTCGAGCGCCATCACGTTGCCGGACCCTTCCCAGATCGCGTTCACCGGCGCCTCGCGGTAGAGCCGCGGCAGCACGCTTTCCTCGACATAACCGTTGCCGCCGAGGCATTCCATCGCCTCGTAGAGGAAAGCCGGCGCCGTCTTGCACACCCAGTATTTCACGCACGGCGTCATGAACCGCGCATAGGCGGCCTCCGCGCCGCTGTCGCGCGCCATGTCGTAGGCTTCCGCCAGCCGGAGCGACAACGCCAGCGCCGCCGCCAGATCGAGCGCCATGTCCGCCAGCACCCGCACCATCACAGGCTGCTCGATCAACAGCTTGCCGAACACCTTGCGGTGGCGCGCATGGTGCACCGCCTCCACGAAACCGGCCCGCATCAGCCCGGCCGAAGCCACGGCGCAGTCGAGCCTGGTCAGCGTCACCATCTCCAGGATGGTCTGGACGCCCCGCCCCTCCTCGCCGATCAGCCAGCCCGAAGCCTGGTCGAACTCCGCCTCGCTGGAGGCATTGGACCGGTTGCCGAGCTTGTTCTTCAGCCGCTCCAGCCGGATGCCGTTCAGCGACCCGTCGAAGCGGAAACGCGGCACCAGGAAGCAGCTCAGCCCGTCCTCGGCCTGCGCCAGCATCATGAAGGCGTCCGACATCGGCGCCGACATGAACCATTTGTGCCCGGTGATGTGATAGAGCCCGTCCTGCGACGAGCGCTCGGCCTGGCTGGTATTGGCGCGCACGTCGGTGCCGCCCTGCTTCTCCGTCATCGCCATGCCGATCGTCACGCCCTTCTTCTCCGAAGGCGGCCGGAACGAGCGGTCGTAGGTGGTGGAGAACATCCGCGGCGCCCAGGCGGCGAAGATGTCGGGCGCGTGGCGAAGGGCTGCAAACGCCGCGTTGGTCATCGTCATCGGGCAGATATGGCCGCATTCGGTCTGCGCCGTCATGTAGAGCCGGGCGGCGCGCGCCCTGTGCCGCATGCCGTTTTCGTCCGGCCCGTTCGCCCAGGCCGAGCAGTGGAGCCCGGCCGCCACCGAGCGGCGCATCAACGCATGGTAGGCCGGATGGAACGAGATCTCGTCGATCCGGTTGCCCTTGGCGTCGAAGCGTTCCAGCTCCGGGGCGTTGAGATTGGCGAGCCGTGCGAATTCGCGCGCCTCCGTCGAGCCCCAGAACTGGCCCGACTGGGCAAGGTCGTTGCGAACGATGTCGCTGAAGCCGGAAGCCGCCCGATCGAGCAGCGGATCGGACTCCAGGAGATTGATGCTTCCAAGACGCGGAGACTGGTTCAACACCTCATGGGTACTGTAGCCGTCATTTGTCATCGATTCGCTCATCTGTGATCAAAGCACTATCGCCGCCCGTTTACTGTTGCCGCAAGGTCGATTAGCGCCTATAGCCACGTTTTTGATGGCAGTGCCGCAAACCACCACGTCCCTATACCCGCACAGGCACCTGTTGGGTATAGCAGGGCTTTCGCCGCAGGATATCACCGTCCTGCTCGATCTGGCCGAGTCTGAGATCGAGGTAAGCCGGCAGGTGGAGAAGAAGAAGTCGACGCTGCGCGGCCGCACCCAGATCAACCTGTTCTTCGAAGCCTCCACCCGCACCCAGTCCTCCTTCGAGCTCGCAGGCAAGCGACTCGGCGCTGATGTCATGAACATGGCGGTCAGCTCGTCCTCGGTGAAGAAGGGCGAAACGCTGATCGACACGGCGATGACGCTCAACGCCATGCACCCGGACATCCTGGTCATCCGCCATCATGCCGCGGGCGCCGTAGAATTGCTCGCCCAGAAGGTCGAATGCTCGGTGATCAATGCCGGCGACGGCCGGCACGAGCACCCGACCCAGGCGCTGCTCGACGCGCTCACCATCCGCCGCCACAAGGGCGGCCTTGCCGGCCTCACGGTGGCGATCTGCGGCGACATCCGCCATTCCCGCGTCGCCCGCTCCAACATCATCCTGCTTTCCGCCATGGGTGCGCGGGTGCGCATCGTCGCCCCCTCCACGCTGCTGCCGGCCGCCGCAGACCGTCTAGGCGTGGAGATCCACAACGACATGCGCGAGGGCCTGAAAGACGCCGACGTCGTCA